>DATBXH010000001.1:0-3048 GCA_036514375.1 Bacteroidales bacterium
CGATAAAACACAGGTAGACATCATTGAGGTTATCGAAAAGCTTTTGCATCATTTTCAGGAAGCTGTTCGCATGAAAGATCTTAGTGTAAAAAAGGAGTACCAATCAAACAAGTGTTTAATTCTGGCCGACGAGAACATGATGACAACCAGCTTACGCAATATCCTGTCGAATGCCATAAAATACACACAGAATGGAGGGCTCATTACTGTTCGTGTATCTCTGGCCGATCAGCATTGCAATATTGAAATTGAAGATACAGGGGTTGGAATGGATGAGTCTACGTTGAGCCGATTATTTAGCTATTATAAATTACACGGCAAGCAGGGGACAAAAGGCGAAAGCAGTGCCGGTATCGGTTTAATGCTAACCAAAGAATTTCTGGATAAAAACAACGCTACTGTTGAAATAGAAAGCGAAGTGGGTAAGGGAACAAGATTTAGGATAACTATTTAAAATAGTAAAGTAACTGACAATCTCCGGGACGCGACCGGCAATCTCCCGGACAATATCTACATGACCGCGGACGCAATCTACAGTCTCCGGAACGATATCCACATGGTCGCGGATGTAATCTACAGCCTCCGGGACGATATCTACATATCCGCGAAGACAATCGGTAACTTCCGGGAGGGTATCGGTAACCTACATCATGTACGCGAAAAATAAGGTAATAAGGTTATTTTCAATTTGTAATGGTCGTCTACTAAGGTAAAACAGGTAAAATAAGGTTTAAACTACTGTTTAAAAACCTTATTTTGATAAAAATGAACCTTAGTAGCCAGATGCATGAACAAATATTAAACCTTATTACCTTATTTATAAAACATTAAAAGAATAGAAAAACAATCATCCTTTAGGATAAGAGCCATAAGTCTTATTTCCCCAACAATTCCTTTTCCAGTCTTTTTGCTTTATAGATATATTTTAAAGCTCCCAGGATGGCAGGAGAGGTTACCCCTACAGCTCTGTTCGTGTCAGGCGTATAGATAAACCCTCCGGGCAGGCTTTCCATGTTACCGTCGAAAACCAGTCCGATCACTTCCCTGTTTTTGTTAATCATAGGGCTACCTGAATTTCCGCCGATGATGTCGTTGGTAGTTACGAAATCCATGGGTATCGGAAGCAATTCGGCAGGGGGATTTTCCCAGCGTTTGGGAAGATACCAGGGATATTTCTTGTTGAACGAGTAATACCGGTCGTACAATCCATAGAAGGTGGTCCTTGCAGGGGCAATCGTTCCGTTGTAATCATATCCTTTTACAATACCATCGTTGATGCGGAGACTGAATGTTGCATCGGGTGGAATATTGGTTCCGTAAATCCGGAATAACAGGTTGCCCAATTGGCTCCTGTTGGCAAACAAACGGTCCTGAATGACTTTGTATTTTTCGGAAGCTACCATATATCTTGGCACGGCTAATCTGGCCAGGTCGAGTAAAGGATCAGAGAACTGGTTGATAAAGGTTGTGTCCTTGCTTAGTAAGTCAGCCCGAACCTGCGGATCATTCAACCGGGTTGTTTTGAGCAACGATTTTGCAGCTTCCTCAGGGCTTTTGCCTTGAAGGGCCTTTACTACAAACGCATCATTGCTCCCCAAATTATTGCTCAGTTCTTTGAGGTAAGCAGCCAGGTAACCTTCTTCGATAGGCATAATCTTTACAGGTTGCAACCGCGATAGTCTTTTCCTGTAATTCGCAGCCTGCTCCGGATGGGTTCTCATTTGCAACGCATAATATTGAATGGCATAGGCAAATGTCAGCAGGTCGCCTGTTATCCTGGGACTTGGTGAAAAAAAGAAGTTGGGTTTAAATAATTCTTTCGCCTGAACATTGTCCTGGGCTATGCTTTCCCAAATGGATACCTGACTGGCGAGATCGGGTTTGCTTTTTAAATCCTGCTGAAATTTCTTTTCAAAAGCTGCCTTACGTGCTATCAGGTATGGATCCTCCAATCCGGCAAGCTCGCCTTTACGTGCCTTGTAAGAATTTTCGTAACTGAAAATTTCGTTTACAATACTGTCGTTTTTGGCTGATTTATTATAAGCCTGTAAGGCCAAAGACCGGTCCTTGAATAACGTCAGGTAAATGGGGATGATGACATCCCGGTTGAACTCGAGATCCGAAATGGTGGAGAGCCTGCGGGTGCTTCCCGGATTACCGACCACAAACACAGCATCGTCTTCCACAGGTCCGGTGGTGTTGAATTTGAAATAATGTTCTGTTTTCAAAGGTTTACCATTATCGTCATATACGCGGAAGAAGCTGCAGTCTAAATCGTATCTTGGATAGGTAAAATTATCATAATCTCCTCCGAAAAAACCTAAATGAAGTTCGGGCATGAACACCAACCGCACATCGTTATACCGTTTAAAGCCATAAAGAGAATATTTTCCGCCGTTGTAAAACTGGATGGTTTGTAATTCCAGTCCCTTCCAGTCGTCCTTTTTAGCATAGTCAGTTTTAATCTGCTGAAATGCATTGTCTCTCAGAGTTAACGGACCTGCCTTAGAGGTGTCCTTAGCCATGTATTGCTGAACGAGCGAAGTAATGTCCTCAATTTTGACAAGCTGGTCGACATACAATCCCTGGACTTTTCGTTCATCGGAAAGCTTCGGTGCACAGAAACCATTATCGTTGAAGTTTTCACCCGGTTTCTGAACGTCGGTACCTGACTCTCGCGCACAATGATGATTTGTCATTACCAATCCGTCCGGAGAGACAAAGGATGCTGAGCAATAGTTCGCAAAACGAAGTGCCGATAATCTGGCCTCTTCGAACCATTTTTCATCGGGCGAAAAGTTGTACGTTTTTTTAAAATAGTCCATGGGTGGATAATCGAATGTCCACATCTTACCCATGTCGAACATGCCTGCCTTTACGGTGTCAAGGCTATTCTTTTCCTGGGCCAGGACATGATTCCCAAGGGAAAGACATATAGCAATCAACAGGGTTGTAATGAGATAATAAGTTCTGGTTCTTTTCATGACAAACTGGTTTAAAATCAAATGGTTTTAAATATTATAAAGACACGAAAGAAAGAATTGTTTA
>DATBXH010000002.1:0-2296 GCA_036514375.1 Bacteroidales bacterium
TTAAAACTTACTGCCCTGCAAACCCTGAGAAATGAACGCATATAAATAAGCCAGGTACCAAAATCGGGTGTGTGCTTATAAGCGGTTCTGAGAGTTAATCCATTATATACAATCCTTTTATAGTAATTAGCAGGGTCATAAATATGCTCAAGCACACGGACATAATTTTTCATGACGCTAACACGGGGAATCTTTGTAATAAAGTTAAGACCACTGGTAGATTGATCCACATCCCTATCACTTAGATCCGTTGATGTATTATGAAACAATCTGCCTTCGGATTCAAGCCGTCGGGTAAGCTTGGTATTGGGCAGTCCATAAAGGAGACCCACCATTGCCATGCAAATACCGGAATCCTGAACACAAGAGATCATATTTTCAGCTATGTTCTTACTATCGCTATCGAAACCAATGATGAATCCTCCATTACAAACAATTCCGTACGACATAATTTTCCGCACAGCTTCTGTGACCGATTTGCCAACATTTTGTTTTTTATTGTTTAAAGCCAGTGTCTCGTTCTCCGGCGTTTCAATTCCCAGAAATACATAGCGGAAATCAGTTTCCTTCATGAGTTGCAGTAATTCTTCATCATCTGCAAGATTTACTGACGCTTCGGTCGTAAAGTAAAAAGGATATTTGTGTTCAACAGTCCATTTCTTTATTTCGCGCAACAATTCTTTTGCTTTCTTTTTATTACCAATGAAGTTGTCGTCAACAAAATCGATGTGTCCTCTGTATCCTAAATTATAAAGGCTTTCCAGTTCCTTTATCACCTGCTCTGTTGATTTATACCTGGGAGTACGGCCAAATAGTTCAATGATATCGCAAAATTCACATTCAAACGGACATCCGCGTATAAACTGTACACCTATCATAATATAATCGCGAAACCGAATAAGATCGTACCTTGGAATTACAGCCTGCGACATATCAGTCTTTTCATCTGATTTGTATATTCCTTTGGTAGCACCTTTTTTCAAATCTTCAAGAAACATCGGAATGGTTATCTCGCCTTCGCCAAGCACCAGAAAATCGGCTTTCTTATATAGTTCAGGCTGAGATGTAGGGTCAGCTCCTCCAACCGCAATGATACCATTCAATTTGTGGACTCTGTCAATAAGTTGGAGTAAATTGTTTTGTTGCGGCAACATTCCTCCGGTACAAATTAAATCGGCCCATAACACGTGCTCATCAAGCAAAGGTTCGACATTTTCGTCGATAAGCTTAAATGTCCAGTGCTGTGGTAATAGCGCTGCTACGGTAAGAAGCCCAAGAGGGGCTGCAGGATATTTAGCTCCTACCATATCACACACTTCCTGATAATTCCAGAAACTATATGCAGAGAATTTAGTTTGGACAATAAGGCACTTAACTGGTTTTTCGAATAAATTTGTCATAATGAGTAAAAAGCTTGATTAAATTTAAATGTACAACTAAATATTGAGATAATGATGATTCTCATACAGAGAAAAAAGTAAAACGAACAATCTGCAAAAGTCAATAACCTGAATGAAGGAAGGTTATACAAAATAATAAATAGTTCAGATTTTATAACTTTTAGCGTTTGGTTGTTGGTCAACCTTTCAGTTTTTTGGTAAAAAGTGGTACATATTTCCACGGTCTGGGTTATTCCGTTCACAAAAATATTTATTGCATGGAAAGTCTTTAGATCTGAAATAATTTTAATTCACAGGTGTAACTAAAAGAATTTCCAGTTAAAAAGAAAAGGGTAATTACGAATCAATTACCCTTTTCTTTTATACCATAAGACCAATTGTATCAATGATACACATCAAATTCAGACATTATCACATAGGCTGACTTCCAACCTTTGACATCCAATTTAATATAACGCGCGTCAATGGGTAAATAGAATTTAATGTACTGATATACAGTTGCCGTTGATAATGTTGCAATACCCTGTGAAGTCCAGTTACTTCCGTCACTGCTGGAGTACACGGCTATTGATGTAAGTGAATAATTCGTGCTGTAACTGTGAATGCGTAATCCGGTAATTCCGGTAGTTACAGCAGACAAGTCCACAGTTACATTACACTCCTTTGCCGGATTTACATACCAATAAGTGCTTGTCTTCCCGTCGAACATCCTGGATATTGTTCCCGAAGTGAGGGTAACATCTATTGTTCCTGTCCATGAAGTTCTGGTTGTAATCAGCGTTCCCACCATATCGGTAAGGACAGGACTCTTGTAACAATTTGTTAACACGGTATTAATTATCACATATGCCGTGTTCTGATTAACACTAACCGCTGCATTATTGTTGTTACTTATG
>DATBXH010000003.1:0-3150 GCA_036514375.1 Bacteroidales bacterium
TTAACTGATTAGTCATATCGGTAATAATAAAACCAGGAGCAATAGCATTACAACGGATATTACGTGAACCAAGTTCTTTGGCAACCGATTTGGTAAAACCTATAATACCAGCCTTGGATGCTGAATAATTGGACTGTCCTGCATTACCGGAAACCCCGACTACCGAACTCATATTAATAATACTACCGGATTTTTGTTTTAACATGATGGATTGAACCGCTTTGGTAAAATTAAATACAGACTTCAGGTTTACGTTAATAACCATATCCCATTGTTCTTCGGTCATTCGCATCAAAAGCGTATCACGCGTGATACCTGCATTATTAACCAGGATATCGATACGACCAAAATCTGTAATAATTTTATTTACAACATCGTTTGTATCTGCAAAATTTGCTGCGTTTGAAGCATATCCTTTTGCTTTTACACCCATTGCAGAAAGTTCACCTTCCAAAGCCTGAACACTCTCATTGTATGCAAGGTCGGTAAATGCGATGTTGGCGCCTTCTGCGGCAAGGCGAAGTGCAATAGACTTGCCAATACCTCTTGCAGCACCTGTAATTACAGCAGTTTTTCCTTCTAAAAGCTTCATTTTAGTTTTTTTTAGTTTTACGGAAGGCAAATTAAAGAAAGATTCCGGTTAATTCAAAATATCTACCTTTTCACAAATTTTGCGTTGGTTCATCTAATTTCACTGCACTTAAATTTAATTCACCAAACTATTCCTACTCTAAAGTCCATAAAATCCGCCACATGTCTGTGCGCTTTAAGATTTGCACCCATATAAAAGCTTTTTAAAACAAAGAAATCGAGCCCCCACCGCTGGTATACAGGGTCTTTTGCTTTGGCAGGAGAATAAAGATAAATGCCCAATTGCTGCGAAAATCTGAATCTTCCCAATTGGAATTCATGCCCGGCTAAATATCCTATTTTCTTATGGTCCGGATACGAGGCCTCTGTCCTTTTTAAAAACTCCTTCAATGATCTGTCGTTAATATATTCCAGTCCGGTTGTGAAAGCACTTTGCCCACCCAAGAAATAACTCCAGCTAAAATAAATGCCAAACAGTAGGAACCTATTATTTTCTTCAGGGAATGGCTTTTTAGCAGTGCCAAGCAGTGCCAACTTAAATACTGATCGCTTTTCAGGAATTTTGCTTGTAGCTTTTTCTCTTGAAATAAATTTTACAGGCTCAAGATATTTGTCAAATCCTATGGATAATGTAGGGAAATTGATACCCTTATTGGGTTCACGATTGCCTCCATTGGAAATATGATTATAATTTCCTGCCAAGCGTATGTTAAAGCTTGATGTTAATCTATAGTTAATGGCTGTGCTTACAGATAACAAATAGCTAATGTGCGAACTATAAAACAGGTTTTCAGGATTATGTATAGGATGATAAACATTATCAAGATAAATGATGCCAGCAGCAAACCGGACAGAAAGACTAAACTTACGATATGCCGAAAGAAAAGGCTCCACATAAGGTGTTAACGCATACCCTCTTCCTAAAACCTTCAGATTATCAAAGTTTATATACTGGGCAGACAAACCTATGCGGGGATAACATGAACAATACTGCCAGGCTTTTTCTGTAGAAAAATGCCAGGCTAAATCAATTTCAGTGATCCAGGGCTTGGAATATGAAACACTTCGGATAGCAGCCGAATGTGGAATAATAAAACCCTTATGAAAACTTACATTAAGGGATAAGAATGCCTTTACAGGTCTTATAGAATCATATTGGGCATAGATACCTCCTGTGCAAGTTGAAAGTAGAATAAATGCACCATACCACCAAATTTGAATCTGTTTCACTGATAGTCAGTAAATAGGCTAAGTTACGAAATTAATTTCGTAAGTAAATTAAACTGTTGATTTAGGGTGCTTTTGGCCCAGAGATTCAAAAAGCAAAGAAAAGGAAGGAATCCATAAATGATAAATATTTGAAATGCAAAAGGATTATGAAAAAATTAAGGCCTTACTCTCTCTGTTCTGCTAGCAGCCTTGAGAGTAAGGCCAATAAGTTTTTTCTCCAAATATTAAATGAAAGTAATTTTTAATCCTGATTAATTCTTTTTAAGCGCTTTCAGCATTGTTTCTCCAATTACAGCAGGTGATTCTGCAACGTGAATGCCACATTCCTTCATAATTTTAATTTTAGCTGCTGCTGTATCTTCCTTTCCTCCAATAATTGCTCCGGCATGTCCCATTTTGCGACCTTTCGGTGCAGTTTGCCCGGCAATAAAGCCAACTACCGGTTTGGTCCCGTTCTCTTTTATCCAATAGGCGGCTTCAGTTTCCATGGTACCACCGATTTCTCCGATCATAATAATACCTTCGGTTCCTGAATCAGCCATCAATAATTTAACAGCATCCAAAGTTTGCGTACCAACAATGGGGTCTCCTCCAATACCGATACAGGTTGATTGTCCGAGTCCTGCTTTGGTTACCTGATCAACAGCTTCGTAAGTCAAGGTCCCTGAACGTGAAACAATACCTATTGTTCCTTTCTTATGAATAAATCCCGGCATAATTCCAATTTTGGCTTCCCCAGGAGTAATAATACCCGGGCAGTTTGGACCTATTAAGCAGGTATTTCTATCTTTCAGATATTCTTTAACTTTTATCATATCTGCAACAGGTATTCCTTCCGTGATTGCAACAACAAGTGCTATACCTGAATCTGCAGCTTCCATAATAGCATCGGCAGCAAAAGCGGGTGGCACAAATATGATAGATACATCTGCATTTGTTTCTTGCTTAGCTTCCCAAACTGTATTAAAGACTGGCAAATCCAAATGAGTCTGTCCTCCTTTGCCAGGAGTAACACCACCAACAACATGTGTGCCATACTCAATCATCTGAGTAGCATGAAATGTGCCCTCGCTTCCCGTGAAACCCTGAACTATAATTCTTGAATGCTTGTTAACCAGGATACTCATACAATTTATCTTAGTTTAATGTTTAATTTATCTGCATATCTTTAGAACAAGTTAATTATAAAGTTGTTCTGATTTTTTTTAAAAATAATACATTTTTTACTGTCCATTCTTTTTTGTTAAGAATAAACATTGTTGCTTTGTATATTATTTGAAAAATGTTATTTTTAAAACAACAAGAATTTAACTTGAAAAGATGCCAGTT
>DATBXH010000004.1:0-3145 GCA_036514375.1 Bacteroidales bacterium
ATATGGGTATGGCTACAGGAGTCAACTTTCAAATGTCTGGCAATAAAGCTGCCATCACCGGTGATTTTGTGTTGATGGCAGATGAGGTGAATCCTGTTATTAAAGCATTAACGGAGAATGGTATTGGCGTTACTGCTATACACAATCATATGTTGTATGATAATCCGCGATTGTTTATGATGCATTTCTGGGCAGTTGATGATCCCGCAAAGCTGGCAAAGGGAATAAAGGCAGCACTGGACAAAACGAATTCAAAGAAATAATTACATCCAGCCGCTTCCCATCTCCCTGAATGGCCATGGAATGGCAGCCATAATTAAGATAAATCCGATAGCGAACCACAGGAAGATATATCTCGCTTTTAGGACGGGATCGGTGGCCTTTTTGGCTTTTGCATTGCCAATGGTTAAGCAGGCGATGGCGATTACCATAATGGAAACATGTTCCACCGTAAAGAATCTCACAACCGGACTTCCCATGGCTTCGGCATTAAACATTACCTTATAACTGATAAAATAAAGAATGATTCCCACCAGTAACTGGAGATGGCTGAAATAAACAGTCAAGGCTGCAAACAGCGAATCTCTCTTGCTTAAAGAGGTGCTGGTACGCCATTTTATCAATGATACAATCAGCGAATAGATAAGGAAAATGAGTATAAACCAGCGTAGTACGGAATGTAAATGAACAAGAATTAAATAGAATGACATGATTTTTGTTTTATTTCTTAAACAACAAATGGTTGGGAAAGTTTTTTGGAAAGATGATAAATATTTCTCTTACATATCGATTAATTAACACGTACAAAATTAAAGAGTTACTGAAGGAAATGATATTTTCGGTATTGGAGAATGTATTACCTGTGACGGAAATTGAATTGCCGGCGATGGAGAATGAATTGCCGGCATAGGAAATAGGATTGCCTGCATGGGAAATGGAATTGTCTGCATGGGAAATAGAATTGCCTGCATAGGAAATGGAATTACCTGCAAGGAAAATAGAATTGCCTGCGAGGGAAATGGAATCACCTGCATAAGAAATAGAATTACCTGCATGGGATATTGAATTGCCTGCAACGGAAATAACATGATCACAACAGGAGACCATTCACTTTTTTGTACAAAAGGAGTTTTTATTACCGGTATACCGGACACCGGAATCCGTCCCTGCAAAAGTGATAGCTTACCATAAATTCATGCGTTCCGTAATTGTAAAGCTGAATGCTACCCGGGGTTATGTTTAAGGCA
This sequence comes from Bacteroidales bacterium, assembly GCA_036514375.1. Lineage (GTDB taxonomy): Bacteria > Bacteroidota > Bacteroidia > Bacteroidales > JAAUTT01 > JAAUTT01. The sequence goes on from DATBXH010000004.1 coordinate 1,248, forward strand.
TAAGCAAATCCAAAGTTGCCTTTGTTGATACCAACCATAGGAATGATGGAAACCGGTACACCAGGCATGTTATCCAGGTTATGCCGGTACGACAAAGCCAGCCACCAGCTCTCGTCCATCAGGAGTTTAAGGTTGAGGTCGATTTGTTTACGCAAATCCTCGGTAGTTTTAAGGACAAAGGATGGTAAAACCCTGATTTTGTCCTTTTCATTTCCGGAAAGGTAGCCGGCAATCAGGAAATAATTGCGGGAAATGCTACCGTTTAATGGTTTATAAAAGGGAAGGAGGTTGGCCGCGGACAAACCGGTGTAAAATTTCGAATTATAAACGAATAGTCCTGCTCCTGCATTGGGTGTCAGCACCGATGTTAAACCGCCGCTTACCAAAGGGTCGTTAACTGTGGTACCAGCATCATTTTTAAAGACACCTTCATTCAAAGACGATTGCAACAATTGAAACGATAAACCCATCCCCAGTTTCGTCTCGTGTTCCCTGCTGATGTAAAAATGATACGCATAAGAAATTTGTCCTCCCAGGTTTTGGTAAGCTCCGTTTTTATCGCGGTAAAGGTATACACCCAGACCATGCGTGCGTTTATTGTATTCCAGCAGTGTTTTCTTGTTCGTAAGACTGGCTTCCACGGAGAAGGTTTGAACCTGGGGCGCTCCGTCGATGCCCAGCCACTGGTGCCGGTCGGTTCCTTTAAACCAGGTGCAGGACTCACTTCCGATAATAGCCGGGTTGATGAGCGATTTATTTAAATGATACTCGCTGTATACAGGCAGGTCCTGCGCAGTAATGAAATGACAGAGGAGGATAAACGTTATGATAAAGACCGGTCTCATGCCTAACGCTTAATCGTAATTTGTCCGGTAATGGGCTTAATCCCGTTTTTCAGGTCAACGACATACCAATACGTGTCCGGTTCTGCCAGCCGGCCATTATAAGTACCATCCCATCCCTGCTCATCTCCGCGATAGCTGGCCATAAGCTTTCCATAGCGGTCAAATATTTTTATTTCGGCTTCCGGATAATGTACAAACAGCTTGGGCTCCCACCGGTCATTAATACCGTCACCATTGGGTGTGAAAAAGTTGGGAAGTACAATCTCAAGTGTCAGTCTGATGGTATCTCTGAAAGTACAATTGTTGAAATCTGTGACGGAAACGGAATAATCGCCGGGTTTAATAACCGTAATTCGCTGGCTGCTCATTCCGGTGGACCAGGAATACGTCCTGTACCCGTTTCCTGCATCAAGAATAATCGGCTCTCCAAGGGTATATGGTCTGTCGTTTCCGAGCGAAAGATTATCAGGAAAACGGGTGACGGTCAAGGTATCCCGGTCCGTACATCCTTTGTCATTTTTAACTTCTACCCAGAATGTACCGGCACTGTCGGTAGTAAGAGTTTGCTGTTTGCTGCCTGTATTCCATAAGTAGCTGGTAAAACCGGTGCCGGCGTCAAGCTTAAAGGGAAGATATGGGCATACAGAGGTATCATTTCCCAGCGATACATTTGGTTTGGGCAGTACAACGATATTTTTGCAATAAAGTTCTTCAGTGGGTTGACCCATATCAAGGATCAGTGAGATGTTATAGTTTCCTTCGTGCCTGTAATATAGCTGTGGCGGGTCGCGTAGCGTGGATGTAAGGATGGAAGGTTCCGTACATGTGGTATAATAGATACGGGAGAGTGTGTGATTGTCTACATTGGCGATGAACACAAACAGTTCGTTGTCTGCCCGGTAAACGTCCGATATGCCATGCGGATGATAGAGTCCTCCGATATTGCCCAGCATGGTGTACGAAATGGGGCCGGCAACTCCCTGCGGAAAATCCATCCGTACCAGGTTGTCACTGTACCGGTTGACGACAAAGCCAAAGGTCGGGCCGCAATCT
>DATBXH010000005.1:0-10766 GCA_036514375.1 Bacteroidales bacterium
AAATCGAATAAACCATCTTAGAATTCACAAATAAAGGATCATCTTTAAAAGCTCTTTTTATAAGAAGCGGAACCAAGCCGGTAAACCAGCCATGACAATGAATAATATCAGGCGACCAGCGCAACTTACGAACGGTTTCAAGCACACCTCGGGTAAAAAATATAGTGCGTTCGTCATTGTCAGCAAATTGTTCCGCATTGGAATCAGTTAGTGTGTACTTACGACTGAAATAATCTTCATTGTCGATAAAATACACTTGCATACGAGCTGATTGAATAGAAGCAACTTTAATGATCAGTGGGTGGTCGGTATCATTTATTATCAGGTTCATACCCGATAATCTGATTACTTCATGCAATTGGTTTCGTCGCTCATTGATACAACCAAACCTTGGCATAAAAGTTCTGATTTCTTTTCCTCGTTCCTGGATGCCTTGCGGAAGATTTCTGCAAATAACCGACATCTCTGATTCCGGAAGGTAAGGTGTAATTTCCTGAGAAATAAACAAAACCTTTGTACTTTCCATGTAACAAACCGAATTTGCAAATTAATGCGCAAAGTTAGTAAAATTTATTATAATTCTTTATATTTCTAGTCTCTATACATTCGACAGTTTTTTATGGTTTTATAGTGCTTCTTGATAACACTCAGTATTTAATAATTATCTTTGTTGCGTTTATTTGAAGTATAATGCAGGTAGTCAATTCGGTTTTGCAGCTTAAACGAGTCCTTGAGGAATTTAGAAAGGAAGACCAAACCATTGGTTTTGTGCCAACAATGGGAGCTTTGCATGATGGACATATTTCTTTGGTTTCTTTTTCGAATCGGGAAAATGATGTAACTGTGGTTAGCATTTTTGTGAATCCAACTCAATTTAACGATAAAAATGATCTGATTAATTATCCGCGGACTCTTGAAACGGACCTTGATATTTTAGATCGGAATGAGGTTGATGTGGTCTTTGTCCCTGCAGTTGAGGAAATGTACCCAGAACCGGATAATCGCATTTTTGATTTTGGTACGATTGATAAAATAATGGAAGGGGCTCATCGGCCAGGTCATTTCAATGGAGTGGCGCAAATTGTCAGTAAACTGCTTGTGATAGTCGAACCCAATAAAGCTTATTTTGGTGAGAAGGATTTTCAGCAGGTTGCTATTATCAAGCAATTGGTTAAGCAACTGAATCTTAAAGTTCATATAATTCCATGCCCGATAATGCGGGAGGCAGATGGATTAGCTATGAGTTCAAGAAATATCCTTCTTTCTCAAATGCAAAGAAAAAATGCTGTAGTAATTTCGCAAACTTTGTTTGAGAGTCAAAGACTTGTAAATAAGATGTCGGTTGAAGGACTAAAAGCCTGGGTTATAAACACAATCAATAAAAATTCTGAACTTAAAGTTGAGTATTTTGAGATTGTTGACGATACGGATCTGTTGCCCATAGAAAGCTGGGATATGCCAAAAGGAAAAGTTGGTTGTATAGCGGTAAGGGTTGGAAACGTTCGGCTTATCGACAACATACGTTATAATTTATAAATTTGTATTATGAACATCGAAGTTTTAAAATCAAAAATACATAGGGTCACTGTAACTGAAGCTAACTTGAATTACATTGGGAGTATTACCATTGATGAGGATTTGATGGAAGCATCCAATATTATTGAATTTGAAAAAGTTCAGGTGGTAGTTATTAATAATGGAGCCCGGTTAGAAACTTATGTGATTAAAGGAGAACGTGGTTCGGGTGTTATTTGCCTGAATGGGCCTGCTGCGCGACATGTAGCAGTTGGCGATTTGGTTATTATTATGTCCTATGCATCAATGGATTTTGAAGAAGCAAAAAAATTTAAGCCAGTAATAGTGTTTCCTGATACCAGGACTAACAGGTTGGTATAACGTTTTATTTTAAAATTATGGATCATTTAAACTTTATTCAGTCAAAAATACTTCTCGACCGTTCGGAACTTGAAAACATGCTCGCAGTATGGCGGTTTAAGGATCAAAAAGTAGTGTTTACCAACGGGTGTTTTGACATTATTCATCGTGGACATGTGGAGTATCTTGCTCAAGCAGCTTCTCTTGGTAACCAGTTGATTATTGGGTTAAATACCGATGCTTCTGTTAAGCGTCTTAAAGGAGCGTCTCGTCCTGTTCAAGACGAAAATACCAGGGCCCTTGTGCTAGCCTCTTTCTCTTTTGTTTCAAAAGTTATTTTATTCGATGAAGATACCCCTTATGAATTGATTCAGCTGATACAACCTGATATTTTGGTAAAAGGAGGCGATTATAAACCTGAAGATATTGTGGGGCACGATATTGTTACTTCTAACGGGGGTGAAGTGGTTACCATTGATCTTGTTGAGGGCCACTCAACTTCTTCCATCATAAGAAAAATCACTCAATAGCCTAATGGCTAAGGGAAAAACAGTTTTTATTTGCCAAAATTGTGCGGCAGAATCAGCTAGATGGTTAGGCCGTTGTCCTTCATGTGGCTCATGGAATACATTTGTTGAAGAAGTAGTTCGCACGTCGACTGCAAAAACAGTTCTGCCAATACCAAGAGGCTTGGTAAAGCCAGTTAGCCTCAACGAAATATCCACTAGTAAGGATAGACGCATCGATACAAAAATTGGTGAACTGAACCGGGTTTTAGGTGGTGGTTTGGTTAAAGGTTCGTTAGTTTTGCTTGGTGGTGAGCCCGGAGTGGGGAAGTCGACACTAGCTTTGCAATTGGCATTGCATCTTAATGAAGAAAAAATACTTTACATTTCCGGCGAAGAAAGTTTGCAACAGATAAAACTGCGTGCCGAGCGTATTAATCCGGAATCAGGCAATTGTTTATTTGCTAACGAAACATCCCTTGAGAATATCTTGAATCATTGCCAAAGCATTGAACCGGATGTAGTTGTTATCGATTCCATTCAGACCATTGCTGCAGAAAATCTTGAATCTGCTACTGGCAGTGTTTCTCAGGTGCGCGAGTGTACCACTGCTTTACTTAGATATGCAAAGAGCTCAAATACATCCATTATATTAATTGGTCATATTACCAAGGATGGTTATCTGGCTGGGCCGAAGGCCCTTGAACATATTGTTGACGTTGTTCTTCAATTTGAGGGCGATAATAATCATGTATACCGTATTCTAAGGTCAAACAAGAATAGGTTTGGATCCACTTCAGAGATTGGTATTTTTGAGATGCGGAACGAAGGTTTGAAGGAGATTACAAATCCGTCTGATATTCTCATATCTTCCAATGAAGAACAGTTGAGTGGAATCAGCATAGCAGCAACACTGGATGGCATCAGGCCATTTCTTATTGAGGTTCAGTCCCTTGTCAGTACGGCTGCATATGGGATGCCTCAGCGTTCTTCTACGGGCTTTGATTCCAGAAGACTGAATATGTTACTGGCAGTTTTGGAAAAGCGAGCTGGTTTTAAACTGGCTGCAAAAGATGTATTTCTGAATATTACCGGAGGTATTAAAGTGGATGACCCGGCTATCGATATGGCAGTGATCTCATCAGTACTTTCATCTAATCTTGATTTATATATTGATCACCAATATTGTTTTGCAGGTGAAGTTGGGCTATCAGGTGAGATTCGACCTGTAAGCCGTATTGAACAACGTATAAAAGAGGCTGAAAAACTTGGATTTAAAAAGATTTATATATCAAAAGCTAACAGGAGCGGGCTCAATGTTAAGTTTAAGATAGAGATTGTTTCTGTTGGAAAGGTCGAGCATCTTTTTCAAAATCTTTTCAAATAAATGATTGTTGATATTCAGAATGTTACTATAGAAGTCATACAACCTGCAAAAAAACTGATTCTTTGCAAAAATCTTAGTTTCTTTATTAATCCTGGTGAAACAGTTGGTATCTTGGGAGAATCTGGTTCAGGGAAGTCTATGACGGCTCTTTCTGTTCTTCGTTTGTTACCTCCGTCCATAAAAATTACACAAGGCAAGATTAATTTTACCAGGAAAGATGGTTCTGTAGTAAATTTAGTTGAGGCTTCATATTCAGAATTACAGGGGATAAGGGGGAAAGAAATCTCAATGGTATTTCAAGAGCCAATGACTTCACTTAATCCAGCCTTTAGTTGTGGCGATCAGGTGCTGGAGACAATATTCCAACATCAGAAAATACTTGGTAAAGAAGCTAAGAAAAGAGTGCTTGAGTTATTTGAAAAAGTTAAACTTTCTGATCCTCAAAGGATATATACCAGTTACCCTCATCAACTTTCAGGAGGACAGAAACAACGGGTTATGATAGCTATTGCCATTTCGTGCAATCCTGGTTTATTAATTGCAGACGAACCTACCACGGCACTTGATGTAACGGTTCAAAAGTCAATACTAGAGCTGTTAAAAGAGATCCAGGAAGAGATGAAAATGGCAATTATATTTATAACTCATGATATAAATGTGGTAGCTGAAATTGCGAAAAGGTTACTGGTATTTTACAAAGGAGAAATTGTGGAACAGGGGGATGTTGTAAATATTCTTGAGCATCCTAAGCACATTTATACCCAAGGCTTGATGAACTGCAGAACATCAGCTTATAAGAAAGGCCAACGTTTAAAGACTTTAGATGATGCTAATTTTGGTTCTGATATAAGAGATATGAAGGTGTCAGATTTTGTTGTTGATAACCGACTTTTTGATTTACCTGTAACTTCAGATTCAGCACTTTCGGTGAAGCAAGAAAGGGCTTCTATTCTTCAGATTTGTAACCTTAATGTTTCTTTTTCGAGATATTCTGGATTTTTTGGACATAATTCAAAAAATCAGATTTTGAAAAATGTCAGCTTTGAAGTGTTTCAGGGTGAAACTCTGGGTTTGGTCGGAGAATCTGGCTCCGGCAAAACTACCATTGGTCGTTCTATAATGAAGCTCGTCGAGAGTGAATCGGGAGATATTCTTTATAAAGGGAAAAAGATCGATATATTGACTGGTAATGAATTACGAAGTTTCAGAAAGAATGTACAAATTATTTTTCAGGATCCTTATTCCTCTTTGAATCCCAAAATGACTATAGGAGATATGATTTCTGAACCTCTTATAGTACATGGCCTCTTTAAGGATTCCAATGAACGAAAAATTCGAGCTTTAAAGTTGTTACGGGAGGTCGGACTTAACGAAGAATATTATAATCGATATCCACACCAATCTTCAGGTGGGCAGCGGCAGAGAATTGGTATTGCCCGCGCATTAGCCGTTGAGCCTGAACTCATCATACTGGATGAATCGGTATCGGCATTGGATGTATCTATTCAAGCACAAATACTTAATTTATTAAACGATTTAAAAAGGGAATATAATTTCACATATATTTTTATTTCGCACGATTTGAATACTGTTCGTTTCATGGCTGACAGGGTAATCGTTCTTAAAGAAGGTGCAGTTATAGAACAGGGTACATCCGACGGGCTTTTTTCGAACCCTCAAAATTCGTATACCCGTAATTTGATTTTTTCAACTCCGGGTCACAGATGAACTGAATTTTTAGAATGGGTCCTGCAAAAAGTTTTTCTCAGTTGCTGAGTCCTCTTCATTCATTGGGCAGTTAAAATTAACATTAAAGCCAGAAGGTCTTTCGAATGAACCTTGGTTTACATTTAGTTTTTTATCGGCATATATTTTTTGCATAAAGAGTCCAAAAATTGGTAATGCCATAGCCGAGCCTCCTCCTTCTCCAAGGTCATCGAAATGGATTGATGGTTCATCGCCACCTACCCATGCGGCACCAATTAAATCGGGGGTAACTCCAACAAACCAACCGTCCGATTGGTTTTGAGTCGTACCGGTCTTTCCTCCTATTTCATTTGCAAGTTTGTAGGTTGAAACAAGCCGTGAAGCAGTACCGTTTCTCACCACGCCTCTGAGCATTTGAAGCATTAAGTAAGCAGTATGTTCACTGATGACTTCAACTTTTTGTGGCTGAATCGCTGTTAATAGATTGCCGTTTTTGTCTTCGATGCGCGAAACTAAGATTGGCTGAGTGTAAACACCTTTATCAGGGAAAATGGTGTAAGCCCCCATGAGTTCACATAGTGATAATTCCGATACTCCTAAACAAAGTGCAGGTACTGCAGGAACATCACTTTTAACTCCTGCCTTTTTAATTATTTCAGCTAATGGCTGAGGTTTAAATTTATTAATTAGATAGGCTGAAATATTATTTACTGAAAATGCTAATCCCCACTGTAATGTTACCATCTTTTCATCATACTTGGTGGGATTTGAGTTTTTAGGAGTCCAGGTACTATCAGGATTATCGGTAGTTGGTGTCTTGAAAGTTACTGGACTGTTAGGGACTTTGTCGCATGGAGTATATCCCTCCTGCATGGCCAGCGTATAAAGGAAAGGCTTAATGGTAGATCCAACCTGTCGTTTCTGCACCATTGCACCATCATATTTAAAATAGTGATAGTCGGGCCCTCCAACATAAGCTTTAATATAACCGGTATGCGGATCGACAGCCATAAAACTGGAACGGAGGAAAAATTTGTAATATCGTAGCGAATCCCATGGAGAAAGCGTAGTATCGATATCTCCTTTCCATGAAAAGACTCTCATTTCATTAGGTATCTTAAAATTAGCCAGTATTTCTTTTTCGGAATAGCCCGCATTTCTCATTTTTCTGTATCGATCACTCTGCTTCATAGCATTGGTAAGGCTCTTCTTTATATCTTCATCGGTAAAATTCTTGGCGTATGGTGCTTTCCGATTCCCTTTTTTTCTCTTAAAAAAGCTTGGTTGAAGGGTATTGGCCAAATGTTCTCTTACAGCTTCTTCCGCATATTCCTGCATTCGGGAATTTATGGTGGTACGAATTTTAAGTCCGTCTTTGTATAAGTTATATTTCGTACCGTCAGGTTTGAGGTTTTTACTGCACCAACCATAAAGAGGATCCTCAGCCCAACGAAGTGAATCGTTTACATAATTTTTGTAAATAGTGTAATCACTACGTTTTGGCTTTGGCCTAGTCATTGTATTCCTAAGATATTCGCGCATATAGGTGGCAAGACCGGTATCGTGCCCCTGAGGATGATAATCAAGTTTAATGGGTAGTTCTATTAATGAATCTAATTGATTTTTAGTAATATAGTCATGTTCGTACATTTTTTGAAGTACGTCATTTCTTCTAAGTATAGCTCTTTCAGGGTTTCGAACTGGGCTAAATTTGGTGTTAGCCTTTAGCATTGCAACTAACATAGCAGCTTCTTCAATTTTTAATGAATCAGCTGATTTATTGAAAAATTCTCTTGAGGCAGCTTTTATTCCGTATGCCGAAGAGCTAAAGGAAACTGTATTTAAATACATGCTGATGATTTCCTCTTTAGAATAATTACGTTCAAGTTTCACAGCAATCACCCATTCTCTAAACTTTGAAAGGGCAAGTACCATCTTTCTTACAATTCCAAGTCTGTAGTCTGTTGTATCCCTTTGAAAGAGATTTTTTGCCAATTGTTGAGTAATTGTGCTTCCTCCGCCTTGGTCCTTGTTTCCAAGCATAATCGTTTTGCCAATAACACGCAGGAGACCTGTACCATCAATGCCTGAGTGTTTTTTAAATCGGTGATCTTCCCTGGCAATAAGAGCTTGTACCACATAAGGAGAAAGATCTTTATATTCCAGGTTATTACGGTTTTCATCTAGGTAAAATGTACCTAAAATTTTGCCATCATTAGAATAAACTTCAGATGCAAGATTTTTTGTTGGATTGTCAAGAACTTCGAAAGAAGGCATTTCTCCACCTATCCACCCCATGGAAACCAGAAATATAATTAAAAAGAATAAAATGATAGGAGAAAGAAAGATAATCCAAAAAATTTTCAAATACTTTTTTTGCTTATCGCTCAGGTTTTCCATGACTTTGATAATGATTGACCGGTAAAATTAACAAATAATATTTAATTTAAAATTTTGAGATTAGCCATGTAATTTTTTTACTTTGTGGAGTTTTTAAAACAGGCATGGTGTGTTATGGTTGAAAATCTGGTTATTGTCGAATCTCCTGCAAAAGCCTCTACAATTGAGAAATTTTTGGGGAAGAACTATTTGGTAAAGTCTAGTTTTGGGCATATTCGGGACTTAGATAAGAAAAATCTTGGTATTGATCTTGCCAAAGATTACACGCCCCAATACATAATTCCGGAAGATAAGAAAAAGGTCGTTGCTGAATTAAAGAAATTAGCGAAGGAAGCACAGACTGTTTGGTTAGCTTCCGATGAGGACCGTGAGGGAGAAGCTATTTCCTGGCATTTGTTCGAAGTGCTTGGCTTAAAAAAGGAAAATACAAAACGTATAGTCTTTAATGAGATAACAAAGGATGCTATTTTAAAAGCTATAAAAAATCCTCGTGTTATAGATATTAACCTTGTTAATGCCCAGCAAGCGAGGCGTGTTCTTGATCGACTGGTTGGTTTTGAAATATCCCCTATTCTTTGGCGAAAAGTGAAGCCAGCATTGTCAGCCGGAAGAGTTCAGTCTGTTGCTGTACGGTTAATCGTCGAAAGGGAACGAGAAATTCAGGCTTTTAAGAGCACCTCATCTTTTAAGGTCAATGCTAATTTTCTTATTACGGATCTTAAAAAAGCCGGTCTTTTAGCTGAATTGGATGACAAAATTGTTGATAGGCAAAAGACACTTGAATTTCTTAAGAAATGTCAGAATGCTCAATATAAGGTAGCTGATATAGTTACAAAACCATCAAAAAAATCACCGGCACCACCATTTACAACATCTACATTGCAGCAGGAAGCGAGTCGAAAACTTGGTTTTTCTGTTGCACAGACTATGACTATTGCTCAAAAGCTTTATGAAGCCGGAAAGATAACATATATGCGTACCGACTCAGTGAACTTATCTGAGTCAGCTATAAGTATGGCAAAAGATATGATCGTAAAAGAGTTTGGTGAGAAATTTTCGAACCCACGCCAATATAAAACCAAGAGTAAAGGAGCACAAGAAGCACACGAAGCAATTCGTCCAACTTACCTAGATAAAACCGAAGTAAGTGGATCGGCTGGAGAAAAGCGGCTTTATGATTTGATATGGAAACGTACTATTGCTTCACAAATGAGTGATGCTGCCCTTGAGAAGACGACTGTTACTATTGATATTTCCACGACAAAAGAAAAATTTATAGCTACTGGTGAAGTTTTGAAATTTGAAGGTTTTTTAAAGGTTTACATTGAATCTACTGACGAAGAAGGTGAAGAAGATTCAGAGAGACTTCTGCCTCCCTTAAAGGTTGGACAACTTTTAAATTTAGACTATATCAAGGCTACCGAACGGTTTACCCATCATCCTCCAAGATATACTGAAGCCAGTCTGGTTAAAAAATTGGAGGAATTGGGTATTGGGCGCCCTTCAACCTATGCGCCAACAATTTCAACTATTCAGCAACGGGGTTATATAGTTAAAGAGGATCGTGAGGGGATAGAACGTTTATATCAGGAAATTGTATTGAGAAATAACCAGATAAGTGAGCAAAAATTGAGGGAGATCACTGGAGCTGAGAAAGCCAAATTATTTCCCAGCGATATTGGAATTATTGTGAATGACTTTTTAATTTCTCATTTCAAGGAAATATTGGACTACAATTTCACGGCAGATGTTGAGAAGGAATTCGACGAAATTGCTTTAGGTAGCTTGGGTTGGACAAAAATGATAGATGAGTTTTATCATCCTTTTCATAAGAAGGTAAAAGTAACAACCGAGACTTCAGAACGTAGTGTCGGAGAACGAGTGCTAGGGAAAGACCCTGTATCCGGGAAACCAGTCCTAGTTAAAATTGGGAGGTTTGGACCCATGGCACAGATAGGTGAAGCTACTGATGAAGAAAAACCTCGATTTGCTGGTTTATTGAAAGGACAGTCAATCGATACTATTACCTTAGAAGAAGCGCTAGATCTGTTTAAATTGCCCAGAACTATTGGTATTTTTGAGGGCAAAGAGGTTACAGCGGGGGTTGGTAGGTTCGGCCCTTATCTAAAGCATGATAATAAGTTCTATTCTATAAAGCCAACACAGGATAACGTATTAACTGTTTCAATTGAAAGGGCTTCCGAAGTTATTACTGAAAAACGTATAGAACAACAAAACAAGACAATTAAAATATTTGAACAGGATCCTGATTTGAAAGTATTAAATGGTCGTTGGGGTGCTTACATTGTTTACAAAAAGGAGAATTATAAGATTCCTAAAGGGAAAAGTGCAGAAGCGCTTACCTATGAAGAATGCCAGGAAATTATAAAAAACGGTCCAGCCAAGTCAAAAGGTGCAAGGGGAAGGAAGAAGTCTTAAATTACTAAACAAAATCCTTTTATGAATGTACATGATTATTTGGATTGTCCTGATTCTGAACAAGTTTTATCCTATAGAGATAAGAGATTTGTTACCAGGCATGTATCATTTATAAATACGACTACCGATATAGATAGTTTAAAATATGATATAGGTGTACTTGGCGTTCCTGATGACCTGAATTTAAATTCGTTTGAGTCTGCTAAACAGATTAGGGAGCAATTGTATGGTCTGGCACCTTTATCAAATAGTTTTAGGATAATAGATTTAGGCAATATAAAAAGTGGTCATACTTTCAATGATACTTGTTTTGCCTTAAGTGAAATTGTGTCACTTATGCGACAGAACGATATTGTTATTCTGCTGATAGGTGGCGATTCCAAGTTTAACCTAGGAAGTTTTTTGACTTTCGATAGATCACAGGAACCGCTTAATATGGTGGCTATTGATTC
>DATBXH010000006.1:0-8799 GCA_036514375.1 Bacteroidales bacterium
GCAGCGCACAGGTATAACTGGTGGAGTCGAAAGCCGCCGTCGCGCTGCGCCCGGTCGCCGGATCGATAAAAAAGTACATGATTATCCCATGAAGCAAGGTCAGGTAAAGCAATCCCATAAAGATATACGACAACACCTTATCCACACCGGCATACGACCAGCCATTAAGCCAGCCCAAAATCGACCGTGACGACAATACCAAAGCCACCATCACAAAAATGGTGCTGGAAATAACATGAAACAGGATCAGCAACTGGTACATGTGTTATTAGTTTAAAGAGTCGATAGACGATAGTCCATAGTCGACGGTCCACGGTTGACAGACCACAGCCTTTGCATAATAGCAATCCGTCATTCGAATATTAGCACATTAGCACATTGTTAATTGTTAATTGTTAATTGTCTCCCCTGTTTAATCCGGTCGGACATGCCGATACCGTCGCGGGCATTTCCTCCGATGATAAGACCAGGGTATGCTGCCTGCAGCTTCTCGATAGCCTCAAGTTTGTCCTTGCTCTCAAATGAATATTGAGGTATGGCATGCTGATAACGGATAATTCTGAACAACTCAGGATTAAAATCCTGAGTTTTCATTACGCTTTTAAATTCCCGTTCAACAATTTGCCTGATTTCGTCATCAGTCTTATCCAATAAATCCTCGCGTCGTACACCACCGACAAAGACGGATAAAAGTGCACCGCCTTCGGGGGCCCGGTTCGAAAGCAAAGCGGACAAAAACAGGACGCCCAGAATATCGCGTTTTTCAATAAACGGAACCAAACCACCGAAACCATCCAAAGGCATTCCTTTCCATTGCTTAAACCCGATGGCAGCCTGAATAACCCGGGCATATTTTACCTTCTGTATCCTGGTGATCAAATCCCTGTCTGCAAATGGCAGCAATTTATCCAGCGTATAAGCGCCTGTGGTAGTAATAACCTTCTTTGCTGTGACGGAAATACTTTCTCCGTTCAGGGTGCCGGTTATCACATAGAGTCCGTTCTTAACATTGATTTCCAAACCTTTTACATTAAGCAGGAAATTCTCAGCACCTGCAGCTTTGTGTATCGCCTGGGTAAGGTTGGAGAGTCCTCCTTTTACAGAAAAAACCTTGCGGGTAGCCTTCTTATCGCGCTCATCCTTTTTCCTGAACATCCGCTTTACCGAGCCTCCGATAAAACTTCCGTAGTTTTGTTCCAGGTTATAAAGTTTCGGGAACGCATACTTCGTAATTAATTTAGAGGGATCGCCGGAATAAACACCTAAGATGAAAGGATCGATGGCATAATCGAGGAAACTTTGTCCCATACGGCGTTTTACCAGTTCACTCAGAGGTTCCTCCGGATTGGTACCGGGTTTCCGAAACGGTTCGCCCAGAATACGGAATTTATCTTTCGTGGTAAAGAGGGGCGTTTTAATAGCATCCATCAATCCCATGGGCATCGCTGTCCATTCTCCGTTTTTCAGAATATAACGTTTATTTACATTATTGCTTGCCGTTTCGAGCGTACATAAATCACCCAAATCCTCAAACAATTCTGCTGCTTCAGGACTACCAAGCACGCCGGTATTGGGTCCCTCCTCAAAGGTAAAGCCATCCAGGTGTTGGGTATGAATCACCCCTCCTACCCGATCCTTTTCTTCGAGAACCACAAAGTTCTTGTTTTGTTTCTTCAGATAAAAGGCAGTAGTCAGTCCGGTTAACCCGGCTCCAATGATAGCGATGTCTGTAGTTTTTTCCATGGTAATTATTTCTATTTACCCCCTAAATCCCCCGGAACGGGGGACTTGGGAGCTTCGTCTAAAAGTTTTTGAGCAAATTTTATAATGGTCTGAATTACCTGATCTATGCTCTGAATTATATCATCGTTTCTAAATCGAATCACTCTTAATCCAAATTTTTCAAGGATTTCAGATCTTGCTAAATCGTAAACTTTATTATCAGGCAGATCATGTATTCCTCCATCCACTTCTATTACCAATTTAATTCCATGACAATAAAAATCTACAATAAATTGATTAACGGGATGCTGTCTTCGAAAATTTAATCCAAGTATTTGATTATTGTTTATCCTATTCCATAATATTTTCTCGGCATCTGTTTCCTTTTTGCGAAGTTCCTTTGCCTTTCTGAAAATATCCGGACTGGCTCCATAATACATTGAGTACTGAATGGTTGTTGCCTTCATAAATATATTATTTGGCACCAAATACTAATCAGAGCTCCCAAGTCCCCCGCGTCGGGGGATTTAGGGGGTATGAATATTATATCGTCTTCGAATACATCCCTTGCTTTACCTCCAGCTTTGGATCAAAGGCCATAGCAATATTCCGTACAACCAGCATTCCCACCGGACTTACATGGAGAGATTCTCCTTCAATGGAAACCAAACCATCCTCCACAAATTCAGCCATCTTGTCCGGTGTATATTGAACCACCTGTTTTAATTCCTTATTTGAGATACCAAATTGAACGGCCATTTCATCAAAGTTCAGATAACCATTACACATAATGGCATTGATAGCCTCGCGGCAAATGGTATCTTCACGTGTCAACTGATAACCGCGTTCAACGGCAAAGCCTGTAGATTCTATTGCATCAATATATTCCAGGTAATTCTTTATATTCTGGCTGTATGCATTCCACAATTGCGAAATACCACTGGCCCCGAAAGCATAGACCTGTCCTGTAGTTGCCCTTGTACAATATCCCTGAAAATTACGGTGAAGCTTCTTTTCGCGGACGGCAATGGAAAGATCATCTTCCGGTTTAGCGTAATGATCGAGTCCGATGGGAACATACCCGTTGGAGGTAAGCGTCTGGTAAGCCATTTCAAAAAGATGAAACTTTTCCTCGGTGGTGGGGAGACCAAACTTTTCGAGCCGGGTCATCGCCTTGTTAAACCAGGGAATATGAGCATACGAGAACGTTACCAGACGTTCCGGCCCAAGTTCAATGGCCTGACGTATGGAATCCTTGAAAATTTCCATATTTTGTTTCGGAAGGCCGTACATTAAGTCCAGATTGATGCTCTTGAACCCGTTTTTACGGATATGAGGAAAAAGCTCCTTCAGCGGTATCATGGACGGAAGACGGTTTACAGCATCGAGCACTTCGCGGTGAAAGTCCTGAATACCCAGACTGATACGGTTGAATCCGTTCTTACCCAAAATTTCTATATCGCCAAAACGAAGATGTGCAGGACTGCACTCCATCGCTATTTCAGCATCCGGATGAAGCCTGAAATTCGCCTTAATGGTATCCATAATCTCGACAATAAAGTCGAACGGAATGGCATTTGGCGTTCCTCCACCCCAATGAATCTGAGTTACAGGGCGCTTTGTATCCAAAAAAGGAGTAACCGTTTTTATTTCCTGAATCAGCGCTTTAACATAGCGCCCGATATGATCTTTACTTTTGGCAATCCCGGTGTTGCAACCGCAAAAGTGACACAATCGCTCGCAAAACGGTATATGAATATAAATTGAGATGTTTTGCGGATTTTCAGTATTCGACAGCTCCAGCGACTTTTTATAATGCGCTACGTTATATTCCGGTGCAAAAAAAGTCGCAGGCGGATAACTGGTGTATCGTGGTCCGGGACGGTTATATTTGATCAAAAATTCATTCATTACTATCTCCTCCAATTTGTTAATTTAACCCAATCTGTTACAAACTTTGCATTCTCGTAAGAAATGCCGGGCAGGAATCCATGCCCGAGATTGAATATCCATTTATATTCTTTTTCTCCAAATTCAATATACTCATTCAGCACATCACTGATCGTAGTCCTGTCAGCAAATAACAGACGAGGGTCTACATTACCCTGCAGGCCAACTTCAGGATGAACCAACTGTCTCGCAGTCCGGAGAGGTGTTTGCCAGTCCACGCTGACAAAATCGCATATTTCAGGCGTAATCCGTCTAAAACCTGTTCCTATATCTTTTGGAAAGAAAATAAACGGGATTCCATGCTGACGTACTGCATCTGCAATCCGTCTGATAGACGGAAAAAATATCTTCTCATAAAGATCGAATGGCAGAATACCGCCATGTGTCTCAAAAAGCTGAAATGTATCGATGCCATGCTTAATTTGTTGCTGCGCATATACGATGGTGAGATCGGTAATGGCATCTACTAATTTTGCTACTTCATTCTGATTTTTATAGATATAAGCTACAGCATCCGGGAAATTCGCCTTACTGCTCAGTCCCTGCAACATATAACAAAGGACAGTAAGGGGGGCGCCTGCAAAACCAATAAGCGGTGTATTTGACGGACGGGTACTTATAATTTCATCAATGGCATTATAAATGTACTGCAACTTCCCAGGATCAGGTTTAAGCCTGCTAAGGGGATTATCGTACTCCCGTAAAGGTTTGTCAAATTTTGGGCCGTCATCTGTAAATTCGAGCCCCATCCCCATGGCATAGGGAACCACCAGAATATCCGAAAAAAGAATGGCCGCATCAACTCCCAGATCAAAGACCGGCAACAAGGTAACCCTTGCAGCCAACTGCGGGTCATTCATCAGTTGCCAGAAGGAGTGTTTTTCCCTTAATGCAAGATAGGAAGGTAGAACCCTGCCCGCCTGTCGCATAAACCAAACCGGTGGGCGGTCAGTCTTCTTGCCTTTGAGTGTATCCAAAAAAATAGAATTCATGCAAAATAATTGATAGCACACGAATGACACCAGTTAAGCAAATTAATCGGCATCGTCCTTGTGCCTTAGATTATAACCTTTCTAAAGCTGAAGCATTTGCTTTGATTGCTGTTTCAATATCCGCATCGGTATGGGCATATGAAACAAAAGCAGCTTCGTATTGCGAAGGAGCTAGGTAAATACCACTCTCCAGCGACAATTTGAAATACCGTGCATACCTTTCGGTATTTGATTTTACAGCAGTGGCATAGGAATTTATCTTCTTTTCTTCCGTAAAGAACAGCGTCATCATCGAACCTATCCGATTGATAACAGTCGGAATACCTGCTTTTTCAAGATTCTTTCTGAACCCGTTTTCCAATAATAAACCCTTCCGATCTAGTTCCTGATAAAAACCGGAAGTCTCGTTAATAATTCTAAGTGTAGTAAGACCTGCACTCATGGCTAAAGGGTTACCCGACAACGTTCCTGCCTGATAAACCGGTCCCATCGGGGCAAGTTTGCTCATAATATCTTTGCGACCGCCATAAGCGCCAACCGGCAAGCCACCACCAATGATCTTACCTAAAGTCGTAAGATCAGGCTTAACGCCGTAAATTTCCTGGGCCCCTCCTTTGGCAAGACGAAAGCCGGAGATCACTTCATCGAAAATAAGCAAAGCTCCATGTTTTTGGGTTATGGAACGTAATCCTTCCAAAAAGCCCTTTTCAGGAAGAAACACTCCCATATTGCCCGGAACCGGTTCTACAATAACAGCGGCAATCTGATCGCCCTTTTGTTTAAAAATCTCTTCAACAGAATTTAAATCGTTATACTGAGCCACCAACGTATCTTTGGCTGTTGCAGCCGTTACACCGGGACTATCAGGATATCCAAGCGTTAAGGCACCGGAACCGGCTTTAATAAGAAAACTATCGGCATGGCCATGGTAACATCCCTGAAATTTTAAAACCAAATCCCTGCCTGTAAATCCGCGAGCAAGACGCAAAGCACTCATGGTAGCCTCGGTACCCGAATTTACCATGCGCACCAATTCGATGGAAGGTACCATCTTTTTGATTAATTCGGCAAGCTCAGTTTCTGCAATCGTAGGAGCACCATAACTTGTTCCTTTTAAAGCAGCAGTCCGGATTGCATTTAAAACACGTTCATCGGCGTGACCTAAAATCATAGGGCCCCAGGAACTCACAAAGTCAATATACTCGTTGTCATCGATATCTGTAATTCTGGAACCTTTGGCTTGTTTTATAAAAACAGGATTACCATTCACGCTTTTGAAAGCTCTAACCGGAGAGTTCACACCTCCGGGAATACTTTCCAGCGCCCGGGAGAATTCTTTGATACTGTTTTGGAGATTCATGAATATTGCTAAAGTTTATATCTTTTATACTTATCTGCCCCCTAAATCACCAATTGGACATGGCTGTTAAGTTCTGATTCCGGCCTAATCTTATTTTCTTATGAAAACCTTAATAGGAAAGAGTTAAGGTGCAAATTTGACCTTATTAGCTTATTTAAAATTATACAGTATAAGGTAATAAGGTGATTTTGCTACTTCGTCATTTCTACTAAGGTCAGTCATAAGATAAGGTTTTATCTTCGCTGTTCCAGTTTCGCTTAGAACTTAACAGCCCTGCCCGCACTGGGGAATTTAGGAAGGTAATAATTACAACCAATCCGCAATGTCCTTGGCGTGATAGGTGAGGATAATATCCGAACCTGCACGTTTGATGGATGTCAAAATTTCGCGAACAATGCGTTTCTCATCGATCCAGCCCTTCTCAGCAGCAGCCTTTACCATGGAGAACTCGCCACTCACATTATAGGCAGCAATTGGGATGTTAAATTCATCTTTGGCACGGCGAATGATATCGAGATAACTCAATGCCGGTTTTACCATGATAATATCTGCCCCCTCCTCAATATCAAGAGCAATTTCGCGCATTGCCTCATCGGAATTTGCATAATTCATCTGATATGAGGCACGATCGCCAAACTTAGGTGCGCTCTCGGCAGCTTCGCGGAACGGACCATAAAAAGCCGAAGCATATTTGGCAGCATAGGACATGATTGGCATATTATAAAAACCATTTTCGTCAAGAATCTGACGGATCCGGCCTACACGGCCGTCCATCATATCGCTGGGTGCTACCATATCAACACCTACCCGTGCAAATGAAAGAGACTGTAGGGCCAGAGTTTCCAAAGTCAGATCATTATCTACGTCATTGTTCACAATGGTACCGCAATGACCATGAACCGTATATTCGCAATTACAAACATCGGCAATCAAAAAGATATCGTTGATTTCTGATTTAATAGCTTTAATGGCCCTTTGCACAATAGCATCATCATGCGTTGCTACCATCCCTGTGTCATCCTTATGCGACGGTATCCCGAACAGCAGTATTGCTTTAATCCCTTTATCAACTAATAGCTTGCATTCCTCTACGATATAATCCACAGACATTTGGTAATTTCCGGGCATAGAGTTTATCGGGTTCTTCACTTTACTGCCGGGGCAAACAAACAACGGCATAATTAAATCCTCACGCAAAATGGTTGTTTCCGTAACCATCTTTCGTAAAATAGGATTTTTTCGAAGTCTTCTAAGTCGTGTTACTGGAAATGACATATTTTTAATATTTTATTATCATGTATGAAAGTCGACTGACAACGTTCCCCGAACCTGCAGATAAAATTTAACTGCGGGCTACCGATGAAGGGCGGTGGTCATTTGACTCATAATATTTTACAATTTCTTCCATCAATCCTTCGTATGTAGATACTTCTGAGGTAATAAGACTTTTTAAACCTTGCTTTTCAACAGCTTGGGCCGTAACTTTGCCAATACTGGCAACTCGAAGGTTTGGATGGATATTCTCCTTACCCATTGTTACTACAAAATTCTCAACCCCCGACGGGCTGGTAAACAAAATGAGGTCGTAACGGTCATCTTTAATAAGATCAATTTTTGAATGATCGATATATTTGGCCCGAACAGTTTTGTATACATTAATACGAGTAACAGAGGCAACCTTAGAAAGTCGGTTCTGAACAGTATCAGGAGCAAGATTTCCTAAAGGTAGCAATATGTTTAAGCCTGTAATCAAATCCTTTTCAATCAGTTCATCAGCCAAATCCTCGGCAGTATTACCTGTTCCAATGAAATCAGGCGTTCGGTTGAGTTTTTTTACCACTTTTGCCGTAGACTGGCCAATGACAGCAATTCTGGTATTTTTTGAAAGATTTCGGTGCCCGGATATCTCCTGCAAAAATGTATAAAAATAACTGGCTCCGTTGGTACTGGTAAAAATAACCCACTCAAAATCCTCATTTCGACTGATAACACCACGCACTGACGACAAGTCTGCTGCTATAATTTCGATCATAGGGAAATCGATAATGGTAGCGCCATGTGGTTCAAATACCCGTTTGACCTCAGCGGACTTATTTGCATTTACAGTCGATATGAATATTCTGTTTTTCAACGTCATACATTGTTTACACTTCGTATCTTCTGAATAATTTCCAACGCTCCTTTACTGCAAAAATCTTCAGCTAATTTACGCGCAATTTCGTTAGCTTCGGAAAGTTTTCCTTCCAAAGAATCTTTCAACATCGCCGAACCATCCAAATCCGAGACAAAACCTGTAATCTTATACCGGTCACCGGCAACCGATGAGTAACAACCTATGGGAACCTGACAACCACCTTCAAGCGAACGAAGAAAAACTCGCTCTGCTTCTACTGCTAATAGTGTAGGTTGATGGTTTATTTTATCGATTAACGCCCCAATCGCTGAATCAGCTTCCCGAATCTCAATGGCAATAGCACCCTGGCTTACAGCAGGAATTATTACTTCCGGGTTAATAATTTCGGTTATTATGTTGTGATATCCAAGACGCTGTAAACCGGCCGAAGCCATGATCATTGCTGTGCAATAGCCATCATTCATCTTATGCAGGCGGGTATCCACATTGCCCCGTATATCAACAATTTTCAATTTCGGATTAATATGCAACAGTTGGGCCTTACGCCTGAGGCTTGATGTGGCTATGATATCTGTTTCATCCAGTTCCAGAAACTTTTTACCCGTTCGGCTGACCAATGCATCACAAAACTCTGCGCGCTC
>DATBXH010000007.1:0-3843 GCA_036514375.1 Bacteroidales bacterium
ATCACAGGTCAGATGTCACTTTCTGATTTTATCAGTTTCATCAACCATGCAGACGGATTGGTAGCTGCAAGCACAGGTCCATTGCATATTGCTGCAGCGATGGGTAAAATGGCCATTGGTTTGTATGCACCCATGAGACCCATACATCCCGGCAGATGGTCTCCTATTGGTGTAAAAGGGAAATACCTGGTTATTGACAAACAGTGCAATAAGTGTCAAAACTCACTGGATTGCGAATGTATAAGGATGATTACGCCGGCATCGGTTGCTAATCTTCTGACAGCTAATCATCCTTTATGACAGGATCTTCAACGGCTAAAGTCCCAATATCCTCTTAATCCTGTATTTAGTTCTTCGGAGCGAAAGGCTGAAATTTTTAACCATCAGCAGAATCTTTTCTTTTAATGACAACTGAAACTGTCCGGTTTTGAAATACACCGTATCACTGTCGTCCTTGTACCATATGGAGTAATTGTTGGCTTTGATCCATGCCGTTATCTCATTATAGAAAGGATTTATGTAGGATTTTCCGTGAGTTTCAATCGAAATTACCAGGGGATGGCTTTTTAAGTTTTTCAGTACATACCATTCACAGCCTTCCGTGTCAATGCTTAATAATTCAATGGTTCCGTCATCGATATCATCAAATTTTTTACATTCCACGGTAAATTTATCTTTTTCATCAGGAACGTAATGATCGTTTATCAAAGCAGGGCTGGCTTTAAGCGACCCAACATAGGTAGAAGCTTCACGCTGAACAAGCTCTAGTGTTCCATTATAGTCAAAAACGGCAACAGGGAAGAGGGTAATATTGGTCCGACCCTTGAAGAATTCATGGATAGCCTTGATATTCTTTGGATCGGGCTCTACTAATGTAGTTTTAATATCGTCATTAATAAAATCAAGAATATTTGATGTTGGTGGCAAATAAACACCTACTTCGCAAACATGCTTAAAAGAAAGGTTCTTGCTTTTACATTTCCTGTAAATGGTTTTATCGGTTTCTTTGGTCATCTTTTGAATAGTTAATTTGAATTAAATCTCCCAAATCGGGTTGTAAACTTACATTTAAAATTCAGTTTACCTGTAAAAGCAATTTACTTTTTTAGAAAAAATTAAATCATAAATTTGCATTTTTTGTAGCGTTTAAAAGAGGTGATTATTAACGCACCTTAAATATTGGTAGATATATAAATTATAGTAGTTATTTTGTCTTTACTATCGTTGCATGTTTTATTGATCGGTTTTGTCAGATTACTATGTTATATCCGGTGAATAAAATGTCTTTGGAAAAACAACAAATATGAAGATCGCTTTAATTGAGTTGGATGACTCGCCGCATGACGTAAACTTTTATTCCCAGGTCAGGTTTCTTAAGTCTGTCAGCAATACTCACGTAACATTGATATGCTCGGATGCCTTAAAAGAAAGGCTGGGCTTGTACAATAACCTGGTGGACAACATTCAGTTTGTGAAGAAAAAACTGGGCATATTTGATTTATTGAGGCTGAGAAAATATCTGGTGAACGAACGCTTTGATAAAGTAATATTTAATACAGCTCATGGAAACCAAATTAAAATATTAGTTTCCATGCCTTTCCCAAAGTATATGGAATTTATCGGAATCTCTCATTATCCCGATAAATTTAAAACCAGCAATAGTCAGAAATTAATATCGAGAAGGGTTAAGAAATACTTCCTGTTAAATGATTATTTACTTCAGGATATCGGTTCCAATCCGGGTTTAAAAATCAGTACAACATACTTTATATTCTATCCGGAGCTGGCCAAAATACCCCTCGGTAAGAAAAACGATGAAATTTGGATATGTATACCCGGTGTGGTAGAGTTTTACAGGAGAGATTACGAAAGTTTGTTAAAAGAAATAGAAAGAAAAGGCCTTAACAGCAAGGTAAAATTCATATTATTGGGCAGCAGCAAACATAAGAACGGAGCCGGTACTCCTTTAAAGGAAATCATATCAGGATTGGGGCTGGACGATCACTTTAAGCTATGGGACGGTTTTGTAGGACTTGAAGAGTTCTATTCTTATATTCATGAGTCCGATTTTATTATGCCCCTCATTCACCCCAGCCATGAGTCATTTGGAGTTTACAAGAATCAGATTTCCGGGGCTTTTAATCTGGCATTTGGCTTTAAGAAAATGTTACTGATGGAAGAGAGTTTTCGTCAGTACGATGATTTCAAAAATAATTCGGTTTTTTATGATGTTGAAAATATTCTAAAAACTATTAATAGCCTTGAATTACCTGATAAGAAAAACGTTTATAAAGAAGATAAGTGGAGTTTTGATTTTCAGGCCAATAAATATTGGGAGCTGATAAATTCAGGAGCCGAAGCCTAAATAGTGCCTCCGGCTTTTCCGTCTGATTGGGGGCAATTACCCTGTTCCTGGGTTCCAAAAATGGATTCGGAGCCCTCCAAAATGAGACCGGAGCTCTCCGGAAAGGATTTGGGGCTCTCCAAAATGAAATCGGAGCCCTCCGGAAAAGATTCGGAGCCCTCCAAAATGAAATCGGAGCTCTCCGGAAAGAAATCGGAGTCCTCCAAAATAAAATCGGAATCCTCCGGAATGAATTCGTAGCGCTCCAAAATGAAAATGGAGCCCTCCAAAATGAATTTGGAGCGTCACGGATTGAAGAAAGGGCCCTCTGATTTTAAGAAATGATACTAGCTTTTTAGATAGTACTTCAAATAGAAGTAGACAGTTTATTATTGGGACAAATTACATTATTGATGTTATCAATAATTTTGTTGGGAATATTGAAAAAAAGGAATTTGATGATAAAAATGATATGATGATTTTTAGTTGAACAAGAGATAATAAGTACTTCTCATATTTCAGGATTAAAATGGATGGCTCTGCCATTGTTATGTTTTGGAATGATAGTCGTAAAAGAACAGAATATTATATGTTTTATTAGAATTGAAACTACAAATAAGATTATTAACTGCTAACGTCTTAAATATGAAAAATCTAATTTTAATCAGTGGGTTCATACTGTCTTGTTTAATCGCTAATGGACAGTGCCGTGTTGGTTATTCATTCAAAGAAATTTTTGAAGAGTACAGTGGGAAATGCAAAGTAGAGCGAATAAAGATTGAGCAGGATTCGGCACTAAAAATTATATTTCCTAATTCAATGGCTTATTATGTTTTTAATAAAAATCAACAATGTTATGTCACTTTCATAAAGCCAACATCTATAGAGAAATTAGATATGCTTTTAAAAATGTACGATAAGGAATACAAATGCATCGTTCCATTTATATGGATTGCGAAAGTTGGAGAAGGCGAAATTAAAATAGAGATGAAAAATTTTGAGGATTTAGGGTTATGTTTCATGTTTAGTCCCCTTAGTTTGTAAGTAATATTATAAAATACAATACTATATATAAAAAGAAATTTATTTAAATTCCATTATTTTGTCTAAATTTTCATTGTGTTTATATTAAGAACAATAAATTTAGTAGGCCTAAAGCCCCCCGATAGCGCCTAATTGGAATTTTTTTAGAAAGGTAAATTTCTTTAAGGGAGGAAATCTTGTAGTGTTTTAAAAACCTTACAAAAAAAGGAATGCATTTAACTTTTAAAATAACAGATTATCGCATCTAGACATAATTCCTTTAAACATTCTTAACTTAAAATAAAAAGATTATGAAAAAATTTTTGATTCCCCTGATATTAATTAGAGTCTGTCTATAAAGTCATCATTTTTTACTTTTTGGGGCGTATGGTTTGTCAGGATAAACCAGTTTAAATTTTTCAAACCATTATTTTTTCAAAATCACAGTCTGATTTTGTCCCTTAAACCTGATTTTT
>DATBXH010000008.1:0-3119 GCA_036514375.1 Bacteroidales bacterium
GGAATTGACACTAGATCTGTAACTGATTTCTACGTGGATTGGGGAGATGGAACAAATGAAAAAGTTACGTCCTCAGACAATCATTATGGCTTTACCAAACGTAATAAATTTGGAGGAGACAGACTTGTACAGATATGGGGAAACTTACCTGATATTTGGAAGTTGATTTTTGGAGGATCCAGATATGATGGCACTGGTTTTTATAAGGCTGATATAGGCAACGCTTCAAAACTTGAAGAATTATATCTAACTTATACGTGCCCAAAATTTAGTTTGGAAAAACTGGCATCGCTAAAACTTATCCAATATTATTTTTCCATAGGGCCTGTTAATATTGAAAATTGCACAAACTTAGAGGTAATCAGATTTATTCAATCCAGCCCGGATACGCTTGATATCCGGACAAATAACAAGCTAAAAAGCTTAGTATTCGATGGTAAAACTGTTATCATTTTCGGCAAGAATCCCAGTTTTAACGAAATCCATTTAGCTGATTATTACCCATTAACCATGACGGTTGAGCAGCTTAATAAATTATTTATAGGTCTGTTAGCAAGTGTTGAAAGTTCACCCAGGGCTGGGACAATCAAAGATTTAGATATTGATATAAAGCCCACAGGAGAAGGACTGCAAGCTGCTCAGAAATTAAAAAACACCTATCATTGGACTTATGATTTTAACATCGAATAAAACGTTAACTCCCGAAATGGTGCAGGGTATTTCGCAGGAATAGGTCTACCTGCTGTTTCCCGTAAAAGAAATGAATTGCCTTGGAAGTTATAGTCTCTCTGTTTTCTTCCGGACGGGGAAGTTCCTCGTCCGGATTTTTTATGCAGGGCGAAGTCAGTGAGAAACTCCGGCAAAGGGTAATTTCCTAACTAATGGCAAAATTTCTTATTTATCACTTTTATAACCCCTAAAATCCCCCATTTGGGTAGGGCTGTTAAGTTCTATTATTCAGTCGTTTTACTGCTCTTTAGCTCCATGGGAGCGACCTATTTGTAGTTAAGTCGTGATAGAAATGAAAATTTGTTTCTTCGGCGCACGATTAAACATGGTCCAGAGAATTATCTTTAATGCGCCGAAATTCAACGCTTTTTCAAAGAGCCGTTTCTTTCGACGCAACCATGTTCATCACTTTTCTCATGATAATTTGTGCGTCGAATGAAAATTATCAATGATGAATTACCAAAGCTACAAATAGGTCGCCATTATATGGCTAAAATTCTTTGTTGTAATCCTTAACCTGAAGACTATGCCTTCTATAACCTTGGTCTGGCAATTTCCAAGTTTCCCTGAGCGGGTTTGAGCTTGTATGTGAGGTAAATTCCAAAAAAATCCTCAAATTGCTGTAACCTTTTCCCAAACCTTCGGTTTTCAGTTTAAAAGACATTTAATACCAGAAAAACAGCTTGGACACACTCTCCGATAATGCATTAATGCAGAAAGTTAAAGATGGCGACTTTGACAAAATGAGTTTGCTTTATGAGCGCCATTATCGCCAGTTGTTTGGTTATCTTTTTAAGATGACAAAGCAAAAAGAGGCAAGCGAGGACATGGTTCAAAATGTGTTTTTCAGAATGCTGAAATACCGGAACAGCTTTAAAGGTGGTGGTGAATTCAGGACATGGATGTATCACGTGGCCAGGAATGTTTTGAACGATCATTATCATAATGCGAAAAGAATACCTTCCAATACCGATCTGCATGAATTTGAAGGAAGAATGGAAGAGGGAATGCCTGCGGATGAAAAAATAGAAAAGGAACAGGCAGTAGAAACACTGATGAAGGCAATGGAGAAATTAAGTGAAGATAACAGGGAATTACTGATTCTCTGCAGATATCAGGATCTGAAGTACCAGGAAATAGCACAGATCCTGAATACATCTGAAGCAGCTATAAAAGTAAGAGTACACCGCGCTATGAATGAATTAAAAAGCGCTTTTTTAAAAATTGAAAATTAAACAAACGGCTATGGAATGCCAATATTATAAAGAACAAATTACGTTACTTCTGACGGATTCGCTGGATCAGACCCAGCGTCGGGAGCTTGAAGAACATCTTGCAAACTGTGCGGACTGTCAGGTGGAATTCCAGGTATCTCAAAAAATATGGAATCTGATGGGAGAAGTCCCCAAACCTGTGCCTTCGGATACCATGGCAGCAGGATTTAAAGCGATTCTCAACCATTATAAAAAAGAGCAGGAAGCAAAACAAGGTCCGTTGCGAGACTGGATAACTAAACTCGGGGAGCTCTGGCATGTTCAGGTACAACCACGATTTGCACTTAGTCTCACCATGATAGTAATTGGTTTTGTGGCCGGATACTTTTTGACCCGGTCCGGACAATCAACGCTTTCCTATAATAAACAAATCGAGTCGCTGTCGTCCCAGGTATCGGAGATGAAACAAATGATGATGCTTACGCTACTGCAGGACCCTTCGGCGTCGCAACGCATAAAAGCAGTAAGTTATACCGACGAGATAGGTAAAATAGACCCGAAGGTGACAGACGCTTTATTGACTACATTGAATGAAGACCCGAATGTAAATGTACGATTGATGACCCTGGAGGCTTTAGTAAAGTATGCAAATGATCCAAAAGTCAGGGAGGGTCTTGTACAAAGCCTGGTTCGGCAGGATTCTCCGCTGATGCAATCGGCCATTGCAGATGTCATGGTAAAACTACAGGAAAAAAGTTCGGTACGATACCTGCGGCAACTGCTTCATAAAAAGGATCTCAACCAAATGGTAAAAACGAAAATTGAGCAAAGCATTCATAAACTGATCTAAAACAATCTTTAAAAAAGAGCTTATGAAAAAAATAATCTTCCTGCTCCTGGCGGGAACGGCACTCTGCTGCCTTCCATTACCACTGACAGCACAAAGCTTTAACGAACATATCAGTAAGGAATTCACCCCTTTAAAAGAAACATCCGTCACTACCCTATTCATTTATAACATCGAAGGGTCTATCAAAGTGCAGGGTTATGATGGCAATAAAGTTTTACTTGAAATAGACAAGACCATTTCGGCAGATGATAACGCGACACTCGAAACAGCTAAAAAAGAGTTCCAACTGGGATTCGACCAGAAGGCAGACAGTATCGTCGCTTATA
>DATBXH010000009.1:0-9079 GCA_036514375.1 Bacteroidales bacterium
ATGCAAGGTTTTTAAAATAGTCAAGGATGAAATACGTGTATTTAAAGATGACTTCCGTGACTTAGCAATGTTATTAGCTTGTTCCCTTTCAAATTTTAAAATTAAGTATGCATAATATTCTAACTTATATAAAGTCTAATATTTTGAGTGAATTTATCTATATTATTTTGATATTCATGTTCAATATTTTTAACAATGGTGTTTAGTGTGGCTTCTTCATTTTCGGATAAGTACAATGCTTCATTTACATTATAGTCAAAAAATTCAAATTGCTTTATTCTTTTAGCCAAAGAAGTGCCATATAAAAAATCAGGATGTATCATAAGAACCCATCCACTTTGGGGTAACGCTATTTCAGCTATTGGTTCAATGCCAATAACCTGATTAGGAGCCATAAAAAACATAACACCTTCATCAAAATCATAATGGCTTTGACCATATTTATATTTTGTACCAATGCTTCTTTTTATTGATATTTGATAAAAACTAAAAATAAAGTTCTTATCAAATATTTCGTTCCTAAATTGAAAGGAAGCGTAGTTATATAAGCTAATTAAGGGGTGCTTAGGCGCTGGCAAACCCTTTAGCTTATGAAACTCACTTATAGAATTAACATTATGTACTTTGTTTTGCATTATATAATCTGTACTCATCTGACAATGATTTTTGATATTAACAACTAATCTTTAAAATTGTCAGATTAAATTTTAACTATTTCATATAATTTTTATACCATCATCCCACCTGATACTTCCACCCTTTGCCCATTCATCCATTTAGCAGCATCACTACAAAGAAAAGCTACAACACTTCCAATATCTTCAGGCTCGCCAACTCTGCCAAGTGCTGTGTTATTTATAATTGCATTTCTTTTATCTTGATTTGTTTTGGCTAAACCACCACCAAAATCTGTAGAAATTGCACCAGGGGCAACAATATTACAATTAATATATCTTGAGCCCAACTCTTTTGCTAAACATTTTGTATAAACCTCTACTGCACCTTTCATACTTGCATAGGCGCTTACATTAGGGGATGTAACCCTTGTAAGACTAGAAGAAATATTAACAATACTTCCACCATTATTTATGTAGGGCAATAATTTTTGTGTAAGAAAATAAACTCCTTTAAAATGCACATTCATCATGTTGTCAAACGTTTCCTCTGTTGTGTCTGTCACTAAGCCATATACTCCATAGCCTGCATTATTTACTAAGCAATCAAAATTTGGATTGCCTTCGTGTTCCTTTAAATGGCTTGTGACTTGGGCTACAAAATTATCAAATGTGTTTATTTTGCTTACATCAAGCTGATAAGCAAAAGCTTTTTGCCCCAATGCCAAAACTTCAGCAACTACTTTATCCGCTTCTGTTTTATTGCTGTTGTAAGTAAAAATAATGCTGAAGCCATTTTTGGCAAGATTGATTACCATATCTTTGCCCAAGCCTCGACTTCCACCTGTTACTAATGCAATTTTATTTGGGTTCATTTTTTTGCGTTTTTAAATTTATGATACAAAATTACATCTGATTTATTTTTTGCATGTAGCCAAAACAGTGATTGTGGTAGCCAAAAATTAAGTTATGTTATTCTTAATTAAACCCCACTCTAAAATCTAATATGAACCTCGGATGGTTTTTGTTTTTTCTTTTCAATAAAAAAATATTCTCTGAATCTCTTTTGTTTAATAGACTGCAAAAAGTAAGTTGCTGGCAAAAGTCCATGCTGCAAACAAAAGCTTTTGAATGCCGAATAAGTCAGCTGTTTTTTCAGATAGATACTTAAGTTCTGGCCAAAATAGACAGAAAGAAAAGGATAATATTTAATTATTTTAGTTTCTTATGTCCTTCTTTCGTTTTGCAGTTTCTGTCGGTGTGTATCCAAACAATTTTTTAAAAGTGAATGAAAAGTGCGGCAAAGTTTCAAAGCTTAGGTCCAAATAGAATTCAGATGGTTTTAGGTTTTTCTTATCAATTAAAAAATGTGCTTCTTGCAAACGCTTATGTAAAAGCCAACGATTAGGTGTTTCGTTGAATATTTCTTTAAAATCTCGTTTAAAAGCCGACAAACTCCGGCCTGTTAAAAAAGCAAAGCGTTCAATACTTACATTGAATTTGAAATTACGGTTCATGAATTCTTCAATGTTTACCTTTTGCGGAATACCATAATCAAAAAACAAACCTGTTAATTCAGGCTGTTGTTGTAACAAAATAATCAGTAATTCTTCACGCTTTATGTCAGCAAAAATATCTTTTATTTTTCCGTGATTATAATAAGGTTGTAATGACTGAATATAATTTGGAAGCAATTCATTTTTACTCACTTTCACCAACGTTTCAATTGATTTGAATTTTGTTACAGTTACTTTATGTTTTCCCTGAAATTTTTTGAGAAACACTTCATCGAAAAACACAAACACTTTTTCAAGTTCGTTGTCCACCTTTTCTTTGTTATAGCGAGCTAGTCTGTTTTTTTGTGCAATATAGCAATCACCTGATTTCAGCACATAATCCTTGTTTCCGTCATAAACATTCATTATCCCTTTTACAACATAAACGAATGTATGTTCAGAAACAAATTGTTCGGGCGAAATTTCTTTGCCTACATAGTGCATATGTGCTGTATCATCTTTCATATTTTAGGGATTCAATTTGCTAAAATATTCACCAATACTGTTATTGTTGACTTCGGCTCTGTCTTTACTGCTGCCAAAAGTTAGTTCGTTTTTGCCTTCTTGCATTTGTGCAAACACAGATGCTACGAATTCGTTCACTGGCGGATGACCATCGTGAATGCCTTTTGCTCCTAAATCGGTATTTAAAGCGGGAGGTATCAATTCTATTACTTCAATATTTTTTTCTTTTAAAAGATACCTTAATGAAAGTGTGAATGATCTTAAAAAAGCTTTGGTTGCACAATAAACAGGAACTTTAGCTAAAGGTACAAATGACAGACCAGACGTGATGTTGATAATTGTGTTGAGCGATTTTAAATTTAAAAATAAATTGGATAAATGTACTGGTGCCAAAGCGTTAATCTCTATTTCGTTTTTAGCCTTTGCATAAAAATCATTATCGGAAATATTCATCCAATTTTGGATTCCGGCATTATTTACGAGTACATTTAAATCGGTGTGATTTTTTTCAATCCAATGATAGAGTTCAATACGTCCTTCTTCCCCAGATAGATCGCATTGTTTGGTAATGATATTGGGAAATTTTATGGCAGCTTCCTGCAACACGTCTGCTCGTCTTCCGCAAATAATCACGGTATTGTTTTCTTTCAAAAACCGTTCAGCTAAGCCCAATCCGATTCCTGTTGCACCACCTGTAATTAAAATTTTATTGTTTGAAGTTTTCATTTATTTAAAATTTTTATTGCGATTGAATATAATCATATTTTGGATAATAATGCTCTCGTTTCGGCAACAACACGGTCTTGAAATTTTGTGTCGTGAGCCAAATCAGAACCACGCATTGGATTTCCTTTTTCGTCAAAGTAAACACCTGTTTTGCCCGATGTGTCGGTCATAATTTTTGCAATGACTTTTGCCGATTTTTTTGGTGTGCTACTGTATTTTGAAAATGGTGGAATGATTGCCATTAAGTGCCCAAAAATGAAACTAACAATAGCATTTGCTCCGCCAAGATTTGTTCCTCTTGTAATTCCCGGCTCAATAGCGTTAAAATGTAATCTCGTTGTTTCTCGTGCAAACGCCAACGCAGAAGCAAGGATTGCTTGTTTTGAAGTTGCGTAAGCGTCTATTCCTGCCATTTTTGAACCTCCCTCTTTCCATTCGCCTTTTGCACTTGCTTCGGCAGAAATGTAACGTCCTCCTTTCATTCCCATAATTTTTGCAGGTTTGCGTTCGGGGTCTTCAATAGCCGAAGTAATAAAAGCAATGTTTGTTCCATCAGCAAGATGAGGCACAAGTGCCTCTGTCAATGCAAACGCTCCAAGATGATTTGTTGCAAAAGTCATATCAAAACCTTGTTTGCTTTTACTTGCTTTTTGAGGCATAATTCCTGCGTTATTAAGAAGTCCTATAATCGGAATTTTCAAGTCAATAATTTGCTGTGCGGCACGTCTAACACTTGTAATGTCAGATATATCGCACACGATATAAATGGCATTTTGTCCGTTGTCTTTAATTGTTTTTTGAACTTGGTTTAGTTTTTCCTGGCTTCGTCCGACAAGAATAACTGTTCCGTGTTTCGCAAGCTCTAATGCTGTTTCGTAACCAATACCCGAAGTTGGTCCCGTAATAATGAATGCTTTTTTATTTTCCATTGTCTATAAAATTTACACTGCAAAGAAGAGCACAAAATCTTCAATCAGCTTTCTTGTAAAGTCCAAAGTTATTGTCGTGAGAAGTCCAAATTTTGGGGTGGAAGATGGTCTTAGTTTTCAGTCTGACATGTTGGCTTATGCGATTACCCTACCATTGTATAAACGACTGCGGTATGGAATGTTGGGGAGCTCGTGAACGCTTCCCTATCAACCGATAGAAAAGCTTGCCAGCGAGCGATGCGCTTGGCATACCAATAAAATCCCAATATTTTATACCGCTTGTTATGGGCTGTTTTTTATTTTTTATCAATCTTAAATCTACCGTTTTTATCAATACTTAACAATTGAATCAACTGCTTACGATTTACAATTGAATCAGTCGAATTACCTAATGAATCACAATTTAAATAATTCATATAATCAATGGCCTCTATAGTTGAATTGTCTTTAATATTAATCGCTGTACTACATTTTAAGCACAGAGTCCCAGGAACACAACCGTCAAGATTTACCATTAATGTGTCAGCTATTTTATTAAATCCTTTATCAAACGTAGCAATCCTAAAATAAAGTCCATCCCCAATATTAACATAAATTAATGCATAATAATTGGTCGTATCTTTTAAATATCCATAAGTACGGAAATTCCCTCGTGGCTTTATAAATAGCGTATCAGATGAGATGGGATCAATTGGTTGTGATTCTTTCAGAATAGTGGTATCTTCTAATATCAGTGAAGTTGGCAAATCAATCGGTTTAAACTTATTTTTAAATGTGTTAAATGCTAATCTTCTCTCATCGCCAGTTTTATTGATTGAGCAAGAAGAAATCATTATGTTTATTAATAGAAGTCCTAATATATTTTTCATCGTTACTATTATAATTGGTTGCTGTCTTTTTTTAAAATAGCCCATAAACATCCCAATAACCACAACTGTCGTTATCATTATTATAGCACCACTGCCATATTGTTGTAATTATCTGATTTAACGATGTTATATACATTTTCGTAATTTTTGGTTATCCTGTTTCGCCCTCCAATTTACAAAAACCAAATCAATCTGTGTTCATTGGCTTGTATTTTTATTAAAAACACATGGTTTAAACAGTATTGAATGCCACACGATTATTACATTTTGTTCATCTGTTTTCAAAAACAAAAGAGGTCGTACTCCCACTAGCCTATATGTTCGGAGCCGCTCGACGAGCTGGGGGTTTACTACTTTCAAAACAGACCTATTCTTTCGGGTAATCTCGTTGCCGAATGGAGTCAGTCCATTAAACTGCGGATAAGATAAGCAAATCGTATTTTACGCTTTATAGCATGACTGCCTTCCTGCAAATTCCTCCGGTCTGGTATTGCAGGAAGGCTTTTTTGTGTCGCCACAGATGAAATCAACCCAAATTAAACGTTAGCAGGTATCATCGCTGTCAACTGTACAATCGTTACAAGCAACTATACAATCAATGCAACCGATCGTCAGATCATCACCGGTAACTGTACAATCGACACTGATAACCCTTCCATCGACATAAGCAACCGTACCATTTCCATCATCGATTGCTCAATCAATCATTACCGGTGGTTCAAAAGAAAATTCATTCCTTATTATGGCATAATCAACTATAAAAACAATGGTGGTATCAAAATAACTAATGAGTGCGTGCAGGAATGTTGGGGAGTTCGTGGCCACTTTCCTATCAGACGTTACTGCCCTTGCCTGCGGGCTTTGAACTTGCAAATTGCTCTGAACTTTTTCATGAGTGATAGCGAGTAAACCCGCATGATGTATAACTGTGTTGGTAGCCGTGTTTTATTTATCAACCTGTCAATTAGAATTAAAATGTAATCTTACGATTACTTTATGTAATTTATACTTGCTTTTATGTAATCTATGCATTACATTTGTGTCGTAGACTTAAAACTTAAATGTATGAAAACAAAAATTCTTTTCCCAAATCATTTCAAACGAATTGGATGGTTTATCTTAATTCCTTCAGCGATTCTAGGAATTTTAGCAGTTTTTGATGTTTTTAAATTTGAATTTTTAGGTAAAGCAACGATGTTTGCACTTTATTCTGATGATTTTCCCGGTGGCAGTACAGTATTTGGATTTGTTAAAAACAATATCTCAGATGAAATTCTCGGGATTCTGTGCATTATCGGAGCTATCCTTGTAGCTTTTTCAAAAGAAAAACATGAAGATGAATTTATAGCTAAAATCCGCATGGAATCTTTAGTCTGGGCTACATATATCAACTACGCAATATTGATTTTTTGCATGTTGTTTTTCTATAGTATTGGGTTTTTATATGTTATGATATTTAATATGTTTACTATCCTTCTGTTCTTTATCATTCGTTTTTACTACCTGCTTTACAGGTCAAATAAATCTATGAGCCATGAAAAATAATCTAAAAGTTGAAAGAGCAATTAAAAACATAACTCAAGAAGAATTGGCTAAACAAATTGGAGTCACCAGACAAGCTATTAATTCAATCGAATTAAATAAATATGTTCCATCTACAATCCTTGCACTTAAACTATCTCAATATTTCAACAAAACTGTCAATGAACTTTTTTTTCTTGAGGAATCTGATTAAATCAATTAAACCAGCCCTATCATCAACAGTAGGGCTTTTTTTAACATGGCTACCAAACAATTATATAAACGCAATATGCGTTTATATTCCATTTATATGCATATAAATTCATGGCTCTGGAATTATTTTTCTCATTCGTTTTATCACAACAGTTAGCATCCGTATAGCTTCTTTTAAGTTAGTTGTAAATCAAATGCTTTTCGCCTTCTAAATTACAAAAAGTTAAATTCATTTCTCATGAGGATAGCTAGTAAACCCGCATGGCGTATGAGCAGCCCGTGTTGTGTGCAGGCTTATTTTATTTGTTTACAGTTGTGTGTTCTGTCCATATTAACGATGTGGTTTTACATCCTAAATCCTCTGCAATCTTTATATACTTATTTTTTATTTCTTCCGGAATCCTTGTTTCCCGGGAAAGAATCCATAAGTAATCCAAATTTTTGCCTATTATCAATGCGTATTTATAATCACTATCTATGGCAATAACATTATATCCCGAATAAAATGGCCCAAAAAATGAAACTTTTAGCATTCCTATGTTGGTTGGTCCCACGAATTTCGCCTTACCAATAGCTTCTTTCCATTTCATTTGTTTATAGTCAAATCCTTTATTATCAACTTTGATGCTACCATCTTTATTTAAAGTATATGTAGCTGTCACGTTATTTAAATTACGTTCAAATCGGAAATCCATCCGAGCAATCTCAAACCATTGTCCCAAATATTTTTGTTTATCAAAATCTTGGATTGCAGTTATACCTTTGGGTATTGTTGAACATGAAATTAGTATACACATGGTGCTTATCAATATAATGTGATAAAGTCTTATTTGTTTCATATCTATTTTGCAATATTTTAATCCCGATTAATGCAATAGAATTTTAAATGAAAGATAAATCTATTGCAGTTCGGGATTACCCATTCTAAGTATTCGCATTTGTAAGGTAAATAGTCCCATTAAAAATAAATATCATTATTTTAATTTGCTAATGTAAGAATTGGGTTGATTCTCTAAATATAGTATCACCTCTTCTTCAAAGCTTGCTCACTGTGTTTATATCCCACTTGTATGCGTATAAATTCATGGCCCGGGAATTACTTTTTCTCATTCGTTTTATCACAACAGTTAGCGTCCGGTATAGTTTCTTTTAAGTTAGTTGTAAATCAACTGCTTTTCGCCTCCTAAATTACAAAAAGTTAAATTCAACGCCATTGATTGCCTTATTTTTTTGCAAACCGGTTACGAAAAGATTATTTTGAAAGAAATGGTAAACGGCATACCATTTATAAACCAAGACAGGCTATCAAATGCCATAACAATAAGCATTCCTATGACGTTCGTTATATCTATTGGATCTGTATAAGAATAAAAGCCGCCGGGCAGCAAGATAATCGCTTACTTCAGTCATCGCCCGGGAAATAACAATAGTACTTTTAATTTTCCCGTCTATATTTAATTTGAATAGGAGGTATGACGGTAGTATCTGATATAACTAAGGTTGAACCGTCGATAAGCTTATAAGGTAAGGATACCGTGTCTGCTTCTGCTGTAAATGGATAATAATAAAATACCAGTGTACCATCAATTCGTTGAAATGATAAATTGTCTTTGATATGAATATTTAAAACCGGCTTATATGTAACTAGTCCATTGTTTGGCAATCCAAGTTTTTCATCAACCGAATTAGAAAAGAAAGTCAATCTTTGTCCGTTAGATATGTCTTTCCAATCTGCTCCTCCTGTCTTACTCCCGATTTCAGTCCAGGATATTACATAACCAAAAGTTGTGTAATCGATAGTAATTTCCGGGGCGTTGTTATTATCTTTCATGCATCCTGAAAGGAATAAAAGTGATAAAATACACATCAAATAAGTTTTCATTGTTCGTTTGATTTAAAGCAGGTTAATTAAAAAGTGTGTTTAAATTTATTATTGTCTTACGCTACTGATGTTATTTTTCAAGATGCTATCCCTTTGAAATAGTTGCGCTCTCCTTCTCTATTTTTTAGTTAACCAGTTAAAATAACGTTTACAACTATTTTAAATTTGCAAAGAAAAAGCACAGAGCAGATTTATCCAGCCTCTGTGCCCTTCGTGTCCTCTTCCCTTTCACATAGAGCCTGTTCAAAAATTAAAAAACATAGTAAAATGTGAGACCCAAGGAAAACAAATTAACCGCAAAGTT
>DATBXH010000010.1:0-5059 GCA_036514375.1 Bacteroidales bacterium
GATACTACGGAACGTATAAATTTATAATCTGCCAGGTAAACGATGATTTTCTGAAATTATTCGAAGAGCCCGGGGGTACACAATTACCCGGTCCGGTTCAAACTAATATCGATGGTGGTTATGGGATATTTACAGGAATCAGTTGCGATACCGTAACGCTGGAAGTGGTGAAGGGAGAATAAATGCCAGGGCCGTTTCTTCGCCGTTGCATATTCTTTTTAAAACATAAATCGTTGCCAGGAATCCGAGGACTCCCGACAACGATGATCTATAATAAACTCAACACTTATTTATGCGGTGCGTTTGGCAGGCCCTGAACAACAACAGGCCAGACCGAACCCACCGGTTTCGTTGAAGGGATGGTAAATCCTTTGGTGTTACCTCTTACCTTGGCATCGGAACCGAAATAATAAAGCGGCCAGCCTTTGTAAGTGAGCTGCATCTTTCCGTAAACATTAATGCTGGTAAATAATGTCTTATCCAAAACAGAAGGTACTACAATGCTGGTGGTATCGTAAATAGGCCACGATCCGTTGTTGGAAAAATCGGACTTGGTAAATTTGTTAATATTAAAACTATCGGGTGCATAAGCATACAAAGTAACTCCTTTGGCATCGGTGAAGTAAACTGTTCTTCCTGTGCCCAGGGTGTATGTTCCCAAATAGCTTTTTCCATCGCCACCAACCAGTTGTCCGTTCGAGAGCATGATGGTATAATCAGGCTTTGCCACAAACCAGTCTGCAATTGCTTCGCCGGTAATCTGTCCTGCAGGTTCGAGATGGGCCCCATCCGGAGCATAATAATAAAGCGGCCAGCCTTTATACCTGGTCTGAGGAGTTCCGTTGACAACAATGGTATCGAAATCAGCAACGTTTAAGCTGGGATCAATACTGGCACTGGTTAACGGTCCGGCATAAAAATAAGGCCAGATAGCCTGACATCCGCCGGAGCAACTGTTTCGCCCGTTATTATCGTTCGAAAAGAAATAAAGCGTTAACCCTGACTTGTCTACCAAATATTTACCATGGGTTGCATCCGTGGAAACGTTTACGGCATATTGCATGGTAGTGGTGGTTGGTGAATTGTTGCTCATTGTACAACTATAGGCTGCCACCATCGCGATGACTACACTCACGAGCACCGGGGTGCTTAGTCTGCTTTTTTTCATAGCTTTAAAATTTAATTATTATTGAGAATTTATTTAAGTCATTTTGTTAAGTGTTTTCTACCCCTGGAAAGCCAACGTTGAAGGGGTAAACTCAATACACCGAACGATTTTATGTTAATAGTAATTTCCTCCTCCTGAATGAGAACCAGACCCATCTCCGTTTCCTGAATCATTTCCATTACTTTTGCCCGAGTCGGAGCCGTTATCCTTTCCTTTGCCTTGTTCAAATTCAGATTCTTCGCATGACGAAAGACTTGTTCTAATTTTGCTATAAAGAGAGGTATTTGATGAACTGCTGATAATGATTCTCCCATTGGTAAGCGTCGCGCTGCTGAGGTCCGATGCGGAGATGCCTGACATTAACAAGCTCAGGTTCATATTAATGAGGCTTGTGTAATCATTGACAGCATCTAATGTGAAGCCTTCTTTTTTAACTTTAAACTCAAAGTCTTCATTAACAATAACCACAATTGGAGTAACCGAGTCAACACTATTGGTATAAGTACCTTCCAGATAGAAGACAGGGGAAGAACCCGCATCTGCCTTATAAGCCTTAATCTTTAAAGTGATTTCATGATAGACGCCGGGTTGCAGGGGAATGTTGCCAATGACTGAATTCAGGCTGAAAAGATCGACTTTTTTGGATCCGTTCCATTCCAGGTGAATTTCTGAAGAGTCGTGAGAGGTTTCGCTCTCGCTTTTTTCGGCTTCGAACTCAATTTTCGAAACATTCATAAAACTGGTATCCCAAACAAACCCGGGGGTAGTTAGCGATACCGACTTGAGAAGGGAAAAGGTTTTACCTGTTGCCTGAATTTTAACTCCGAGTACGGAAGTTGACGGGCCAGCAGATTCCTTTTTACACGATGATAACAATAACGCTGCTATCAAAGAGGCTGAAACAAAAATAGGTAATGTTTTCATAGTGCTTTTTAATTGTTACTATATTTATTTTGTTTACTGGTTTTTTCGTTTCCTGCTTCTATGACAAGAAATTTGACGGATAGTCCTAATGGAATTTTATTTTTTTTAAATCTTCCTTTGAATTTTGGGCTAACTTGATTGTTACTTAATTTTCACTATTTTTAAGACGAAATATCACCCCTCATGGACTCAAAGGAAGAAATCATCTGGAGGAGAATTCGGCAAAAAGACGTGGGTACGTTTGAAGGCTACTATAAGGAGAATTACAAAAGTTTCTTCCTGATGGCCTGCAAATATCTGAAGGATGCCAACCAGGCAGAGGAAATCGTAAACGATGTTTTCCTGAAGATCTGGGAAGATGGTGAAAATATCCGCATTGAAACCTCGTTGAAGTCATATATATATAAAGCCATTATTAATCGTTGCATTAACGCGCTGCAAAAGAATAAGAGGGAATTAGCGTATCAAACGGATTTGACGTCTGTTCCTGACGAAA
Source organism: Bacteroidales bacterium (assembly GCA_036514375.1). Classification (GTDB taxonomy): domain Bacteria; phylum Bacteroidota; class Bacteroidia; order Bacteroidales; family JAAUTT01; genus JAAUTT01. The sequence continues at coordinate 2,589 of DATBXH010000010.1, forward strand.
GCTATGAATTACGGCAGATCGAAGAAAACGAGCTTGCGGTAAAACTATATGCTGCCATTGACCAGTTGCCCGATCAATGCAGGAAGGTATTTGAGATGAGCAGGTTTGAAGAGATGAAGCAGCAGGAAATTGCCGATAAACTGGGTATTTCTATCAAAACCGTGAAGAATCATATCACCATTGCTTTAAAACAATTAAGTAAAGCAGTTTTAAACTATTTGTTACCGGCGATGTTGATTTTGGAAAATTTATTACACTTTTAATTGGGACTATTCCGCTTTTTTTATGTCTTATGAATGAAAATGAAAAGAACAAATGGTCGATTTACCAAAATATGATGTTCCCTGGGATCTGATCGCCGAATCATTTACCGGAACCTTGTCAGTGGAAGGAGAGTCTCAACTGCAGCAATGGTTAACCGTCGATGCCGGTAACAGGGAGAAATTTGAAAAGATCCGGGAGCTTTGGGAAAAAGGCGTGGAGGATTATGCGCTTTACCGGATGGCCAGCGAAAAGAAAGCCTGGGATGTATTAAAGGACAAATTGGATGAGCGCAAAGCGGTACGGAAGGAAGTAAAAGTTACAGACGGGCAGTTTACACACCGGCCTTCAATAGTTAGGCGCCTGATTGCCGTTGCTGCAGTATTTATTGTTTTGTTTGGCATTGGTTTATGGGTTGTGCTTACAAAAAATAAACCGGAGGTTTTTGAAACAACCAATATTCAGAAAAATATAATCCTTAGTGATGGTTCTGCCATTACATTACAGACGAATACCAAAATTGAGGTTCCGCATGATTATAACAGAACCAGCCGAACGGTAAATATGGTTTACGGCGAGGCTTATTTTAATGTCGGGCATCGCGAAGATAAACCCTTTATGGTGGAACTGGGAAAGGCACGGATCAGGGATATTGGTACCAGCTTTACCATTCGGAAAGGAGAGGAAGAGATTGATATTGCTGTAACAAGCGGTAAGGTAGCTTTTATGAAACTTTCGACAAAGGAGACCCGCGAATTAAAAGCAGGAACCAGCTTAACTTTTGATGTCAGGAAAGAAAGTTTTGGTGAGATACAACCGATCATGCCCACATCTGAGGTATACAACCGGATGCTAAGCTTTGAGAATACTCCGTTGTCGGAAGTCGTAGTTGCTATTCAAACGGTTTATGGTAAAAAAGTGATGCTGAGCGATGAGAGTATCGCCAATAAAAGGATCACAGCACAGTTAGGCGGCAAACCCTTTAAACTGGCCATGGAAGTTATTTGTAAGTCCCTGGGCCTCGAATACTCAGCAAAGGATAGCGTTTTCGTTCTTAAAGAGATAAAAGCAGAACAACCTTAAGGTTTAGATGTTTATGCTTTTAGTATGAACAAATAAAACGCCATTCGTTTAGCAACATTTCAATCAATAAGAAATGCTACTAGCCGTAAAAGAAAATTTACCGGAACATGAAATGATCATCAGGAAGGTGCTGATGGTTGTTTGTATGTTGGTAGGGCTGGTAGTTGTTTGCAATGTGGAGGCCCAGGATAAAACATCATCTGATCCGCAGGTAACTGTTGACGTAAAGGATATGCCTTTCCGCAGCTTTCTGACTGTGATTGAACAGCAAATCCCGTATAAATTCGCCTATAGTACGGACCTTATCGAAAAACAAAAGAATATAACTGTTAGTGTGCAGAACAAGTCCATTGACGATCTGCTTCGCCAGGTTTTAAAAGGGACCAATATCGCTTATTCCATCATCGATAACCAGATTGTGCTGAATGAATTATCTCCGCCATCACAAATCACTATCAGCGGATACGTCAAAGACAGCATTTCGGGCGAAACGCTGCCGGGAGCCATCATCTATCTTCCGCAGAAAAAGACAGGAACATATACCAACAACTATGGCTTTTATTCCATCACGCAGAATCAAACGGACAGCCTGGACGTGCTGATCTCGTATGTTGGCTTTAATCGTATAAACCGAACGATTAGGGCGCAGCATAACGCGTCGGTGAATTTTTATCTTTCGGATAGTAAAACGGAGCTCAATACCGTAATTGTCACGAAGGATCAACCTGACGATAATGTAAAGAAACATGCTTCGGGCAAAACCGATATTTCCATGGAAATGGTCAAAACTGTGCCGTCTGTTAACGGAAACGGGGATATCATGAATACCATTCAGATGTTGCCGGGAGTAATGGCCGGTCTCGATGGGAGACCCGGGTATTTTATCCGTGGCGGAAATACCGATCAGAACCTGGTTCAACTGGACGAGGCTACCTTATATAATCCCAATCATCTGCTCGGACTGGTAGGTATCTTTAATTCGTCGGCCATCAAGAGCGCTTATTTATTAAAAGCAGGATTTCCGGCTTCGTTTGGCGACCACCTGAGTTCCGTTCTCGATGTTACCATGAAGGATGGAAGCGATCAGCAACTCGGGGGAGATGTGCAGGCCGGAACGATAGCCGGTG
>DATBXH010000011.1:0-6772 GCA_036514375.1 Bacteroidales bacterium
AGGGAAACATTTGCCAGGATTATTGCACATGGTAATTATGGAAATACCGGTCCCGAATGGTTTGAAGTAACTGCCAAAAATGGCATGAAGTTTAAATACGGCCTCAGCCAGGGAAGTAAGCTTATTTATAATGATAATAACGGAACAGATAGTACAAAAGCCATCATAGCATGGTATCTCGATTCTGCGGAGGACCGGTATGGGAACTTTATATCATATACCTACGAACAGGAAGGGCTTACTACCTATCTTAAAAAAATAACTTATGGGAATAACCTGGACGCAGAGACCCATAACAATAATACCGTTGAGTTTAATTATGCCAAACGGAATGATCCCATTCCTGTTCATTATGGCAGGCTGAAAGGTACGGCTGATCTTTTATTATACAGCATTGTAACCAGGAATAACGGATCTGTCTTCCGGTCTTATCAGTTCGAATATACCAGCGATGTATATACCAGGCTTGTAAAAGTTACCGAAAGTACCGGTAACGGATCAAAGCTTAATCCTACGGTCATTAAATGGGGTAATTATAATACCGGTCCTGTAATTAACGATAGTATTTCGGTAGATACTTCTCCCTACAAGAATTTTGCCGATCAGTATTATATATCGGCCGATGTAAATGGTGATGGTTTGGACGATTTGATCGGCTTTTCACCTTACGATTATTCCTGTGGTCCGGGATGTACTTCTAATACCAATATTGCCCAGGTTTATACGGCCTCGCGTGCTGCTGATGGCTCCTGTCATTTTACGCCAAGCGGTATGCCTTACGATCTTGGCGCTTCAATAAACCTGGATTTTAAATCGTATATCACCGGCAATACCTCCGGCGATATCGATGGAGACGGGAAAAAGGAAATTATCGTTTCCAGGTATTCTTATATGGACTATATCGGCCCCCAGGTATATTTTAATATTCTGAAAAATGGCGGACAACAACAAATAGGCCGCAATTTAAAAGCAAGCAGTGAAATACCTGTATATGCGATTGGTGATTTGAACAACGATGGTATCGACGAACTCGTTTTTATTGAAAAAGGAACCGGCGATAATCTGAATTATCCGGGAGAGTTAGCCTTGTTTGGGAAAAATAAATGGATACCATTTAATGTTCATCAGAAACAATCGGTGGTTGTTAAGATGCCCATCGGCGGTACCCTTACTATCCCAATAAAACCTGAAAAAATGTTCATAGCCGATTTTGATGGCGATGGCATGCAGGACATCATTGTACTTGACAAAACAGGGTATACGATATATAAAAATAATGGTGTTGGCGATAGTATTTCATTTGAACGGGAAACATCCGGTACGGATTTCAACAGTAATTACCATATACAGTTGGGCGATTTTAATGGTGACGGATTGCCCGATTTTATATTAAGCAAAAAGGGAACGGATACAGGCGAATGGTATCTGGCCCTCAACAATGGGGGAATGGGATTCTCTATGATTTCCTTACCGGGCATCACAGCACGGGACGATAAGGATACCGACAAAGATGATGATAAGGATAATATTATTGTAACGGATTTTAATAATGACGGTAAATCGGATGCCATTATTGTTGATGCTACTTACGATAACTGGGACCATGCATGGGGCACTTCCTGGAAAACATTTACAGGCTTAAATGTTTATTGGTACAAGTCAACAGGTGAAGCACTTGAATTGGTAAAAAAAGCCTCTTCGGGTAACGAAAGCGATGCTTATCAGCAATATTTTATTACCGGAGATTTTAATGGCGATGGCCGTACCGACCTTATCAATTATGGCTTCGATTGCTATGGCGCAGCTAATATGGATCGTAAATGGCGGTTATACGATGTGCCGGACTCAACTTACAATGATGGCCTGGTTACCACCATTGCCAATGGATTTAATGTTAAAACAAAGTTTTCGTACAAGCCCCTTACGGATGGGTCTGTTTATTCAAACAGTTTTTCAGCTGCTTATCCTGTTGCCAATATAACAGAGCCCTTGTATGTGGTGAACAGATCGACAACAGATGGTGGGATGGCAGGCCTCACCACCATAAATTATACCTATAAAGATGGTATCATACATAAGCAGGGTTTAGGTTTTCTGGGTTTTGGAAAAACTACCCAAACCAATACCAAAACAAATGTTTCAACCGCTGCTGAGCTGGAATTCGATCCAACATATTTTAACATATCAAAACAAACAACGGAAGCTTTCTTAAACAATTCAAATATATCGGAGGCAATAAGTGAGTTTGCTTCGGAGCCCCTGGGCGGCAAACGGGTTTTTGTTCATCCTTCTGCTACAAAGACAACTGATCTTTTGAAGAATATAACCATTTCCACGGTTGATACTTTCGATAATAATGGCAATTTAACTAGTCAGCGAACAAGCTACAATTCTGATTTCTATATCACAGAGAAATTGTTTTCTTCTTTTGACTCCTTGGGTAATCCAGGTGCCATAACTTCAAAGATGACCAGAAAAGGAGAACCTGTTTTTACACAAGACCAGTCATATATTTATAACAGTAAGGGTAAACCTTTAACTGCAACAGCAAACGGACTGACCGGTTCATATACGTATGACAGATATGGTAATCCTCTTACGGTAACTTTAAGTGCGGATGGATTGGAGACCCGTAAGGATTCATCGAAATACGATACTACCGGTCGTTTTGTGGAAAAACATGTGAATGCATTAGGTCATGTAACGGAAAATACTTACGATAATTTAGGTCAGCTTCTTAGAAAGAAAGATGCCAATGGCTTAACGATAACAAATAAATATGATGTTTGGGGAAAACTTATTGAGGCCACCGCTCCTGACGGAAAGAAAACAACCGATCAGAAAAAATGGGTGACTTTAGGAGATCCTGTGGCCCCGGATAGTTCTCTGTATTATACCGAAACTTATAGTGATGGTAAATTTTCAGGGGCTGAGTATTTTGACAGGGCAGGTAACTCCCTGCGGAAGGTAACAACAGGTTTTAATGGTGTTAAATATTATACGGATTATACCTATAATGCCAAAGGAGAAATTAGTGAAGTAACCGAACCCTATGCTGCCGGTGAGGTGGCTTCGAAACGAACAAGCTATACGTATGATGATTACGGCCGTGTATTGACGGAAACTTTACCTGACGGTGTAAAAAGATCATATACCTATACCGATGCGGAAAATAAAGTTGAAGTTGCTTACAGTACAGGCGAAAAATATACTAAAATCTCCGATGTAACCGGACTTGCATCACAGGCTACCGATCCCGGAGGTACAATCAGGTATTTTTATACGAGTACCGGAAAGCCCCGCAGGATTGAGTCACCAGGGAGTATTGTTGAAATGACCTATGATGCTGATAACCGTCAGCATACCCTTACTGATCCTAATTCAGGCATCGTTGTTTACGATTATAATACGTTTGGAGAACTGATATCGCAAACCAATGCCAGAGGCAAGGATACCATGCAATACGATAAGCTTGGCAGGATGATTTCCAAAGTCTCAGGCGGTATTTCCACTACATATACATATGATGCCCCGGGGGCTGTTGGATTGGTAAAAAGTATTGATTGCACCGGCAAGGCAGGAGCAATGTATACATACGATCAAATGGGCCGTATTATTGAAGAAACCCGGAATAAAGGAGCTGAATCTTTTACCTGCAAATATACCTACGACTCTTTGGGGCGGGTAAGTAAAATGCGTTATCCTGCTGGTTTTGCCGTAAAATATAATTATAATGCCAACAATGACCTGACGGAAATACGCGATACTTCCGACAACCTGATATGGAAAATTGATTCGGTAAATAACAAAGGTCAGTTGCTTTTAGCAACCTATGGGAACAAGAAACAGTTGACATATGGCTATGATAGCAACGATCGGCTCAATCATATTTCCGTTCCAGGTATCATCGATTTTAATTATCAGTTCAATGACAAACAACAGCTCGATTACCGTGATGAAAAATATTGGATAGGCGATTCGCTGAAAGGTTTCCGTGAGGACTTTTCATACGACGGTGTAAACCGGTTGTCAACAGCTTCCGTAACCGGTGCACAAACGCTTTCCGTGGTTTATAATACCGTAGCAAACGATCGTATCAGCAGTAAGTCCGATATAGGTATCTATAAATACCAGGATGGTAACCACCGGATTGATGAAATAGATAGCCTGCAGGGTTATCTTCCTGCCGACGATTCCATTGCTTATACACCCGAAGGCAAGGTCAGTACCATTATTGAAGGTAAAAAAATCCTTACCTATATATACGATGTCAATAATCAACGGTTCAGTGCCAGTTATAACGACAGTATAACCGGATATACCAGGTATTATTTTAATGGGTATGAGAAAGAGCTTAATAACGATGGTTCCCTGCGGCGTCACCTGAACTATATTTTTGCAGGTAATACCCTGGTGGCCATTTATGAGCAGAAAGCAACCGGCGATTCCATGCACTATGTGTATACCGATTATCTTGGCTCGCTGCGCTGCATAACAAATGCCGGTGGCAAGGTAGAACAACGCTTAAGTTTCGATGCCTGGGGCAACCGACGCGATCCGGTTACAGGAGTTAGATTTTCCTCTTCTGGGGCAGGTGGGGACACCTTGCTTTTTGCCCGCGGTTTTACGGGCCACGAGCACCTGGATGAGTTTGGCCTCATTAATATGAACGGAAGAGTGTACGATCCTGCCCTTGGGGTCTTCCTTAGCCCGGATAATTATGTGCAGGCACCTAACTATACGCAGAATTTTAACCGCTATGCATATTGTTTCCACAATCCTTTGATGTACACTGATCCGGATGGTCAGTGGGCTGTATTTGATGATTTAGCAGTCATGGGCATTGGAGGGATATTTAACCTGGCAAGCAATTTAATTCAAGGTAATGTGCATAGCTGGGGCCAGGCTGCAGGCTATTTTGTAACCGGGATGGCTGCTGGTGAAGCTACTTACTATGGTGGTCCTGTGGCAGGAGCCGCTGTTTTGGGACTTGGAAATAATTTAACCCAACAGATCTCTGCACATGGCTGGAGTAATATAAATTGGGGACAGGCAGCGGTTGCCACAGGTGCAGGTGCTTTAAGCGGTTATTTTGGTGCCGCGCTCAATAATGCAGTAAGCCCCGTTATTGTTAAGGCATTATCTAAGGTTGGCAATCAGGTTGTACTTAAAGCGATGCAGCAAGGTTTGGCAAACGGGATTTCCGGTTTTGGTGTTGGTACAGGAATGTCTTTATTATCCGGGAATGATATGAAAACCGCCTTAAAGGATGGGGCAAAAGGGGCAGTCTTTGGTTTAGGTCTTGGGTTAATTAGCGGTACCATTGAGGGGTATCAGCAATTGAAGGCAGATAAGGCGGCTGAGCGCGAAGCTGAAGATGTAGCTGCAGGAAGTGATGCAGAGATGGGTCAGGATGCACCTTATCAAACACCAAATGAAAAAGGTCAGGAAGGTCAGGTGAAGGCCATGAATGATATGAAAACAGAGTTTAATGCCCAGATTATAAATGAAACCCCAGAGTACTATAGAGTGAATAATCGAGGTGGTTATACAGATTTTACCGTAAAAGTAGATAATAACGGTAATGCTGAAATATGGATTGTGGAAGTAAAAAACGGACCTTCAGCAGCTTTAAATACGAATCAAAAATTTAATTACTCAGAGATCAATAATGGAATGATACCGATTATTAATGGACCAACAAGTCCTTTTTATACCAATAATCCTGTCACAATCAGGGTAATCGTTATTCATTATAATGGTCCTTTAAGAGCCATTTATTCACCTTTTAGTTTTTGACAAATGTCGCAATTGAAAGAAAAGGCATCAATTATTGATGCTTATATACGAAAAGAGTTAAATGCACTTGGTTTTTTCGAAATTGATCAATATGTTTTTCAAAAAAAACTTGATGAATTTTCTACAGGAATGATCATTATTGAAAAAACTGATCGAAGGTCGAGGCATACTTGGTTCCTCAGTCCCACAGTTGGATTAATAAATTCCAGAGTTGAAGAGCTGTATGTGGAACTTGTGGATTTTATTAAAGATCCGACAAAATTATTTACAGCTATGACATCTATTGGATATTTGTTACCTCAAGCCGATTATAAAGTATGGGAGTTTCCCATTAATTTTAGTAATGAGCAGATTCAGTTGGTTGTCAATGATTTTATTTTAGAAACTCAGAATCATATATTACCCTTATTGGATAAATCTTTGGATTTAAATCATCTTCTTCTTTTGTTACAAAGAGAAAAATTTGGCATAATGGTTTTTAATAATTTTAAAATACCCATTATTCATTATCTGTTGGGAGAAAAAGACAAGGGCATGCAATTTATTAATGATGTTTTAAATAGGGCAAGGCCGTCACCAAAAGATCCGACACGGATAATACCGTTAACCTTTTCGAGCCTCGAAGAAATCTCTCAATATTTTAGGAAGGATAAGGATGTGAAGTATTATTACCATTATTTAAATTTCTCTGTGAAATACAGGAATTTGTAAGTTCAGGGAAATCCTGAACCCACGATAAGTTATCAATGGAACTTTATACTTAGTTGGGGCAAATCAACCCAGCTAAGTATATTTATTTGCATATAATTAATTATGAGTATCCATTTAGTTAACAATCCTATTTTCCTGAGAGATTTTTAGTTTTCTTTTGTCACTTTTTTATCGAACGGAACCAAAAACTCTGACTGGACGAACGCGCTCCGGCTCGTACCTCGCCTTCGTTTGAACGGCGCCCAGTCAACCAAGGAATTTT
>DATBXH010000012.1:0-3211 GCA_036514375.1 Bacteroidales bacterium
TAATAAGTCTTTTTTCATTTTATGAATTTTTGATTTATAATTAGCCACAACGTTTCGCATATGATTTGTTGGGGAGGTTCGAAGCACTTATCTTTCACGGTACACATGAACCTGAAAAAAGCAAAGCCTTTGCAATTTGCTCCTAACCCCCAATAAATTATATGCGGTGTTGCCAGCAGTATTTTTTTTAAATTGGTAGAAAAGGTACAGCTCTTCTATCAATCCGGTAATTTAGTTTTAATAAACCAATTACATCTTCAGGATCAATTATAAAATTCGTAATTATAATTTTTCTACGATCTTTAAGTATGATCAATAAATACCGATAGCTAGACCATGGAGCTTGTAATGATCGTGATATATTTAATTCACATTTAGATATCTCATTTCTATTGAACTTTATCATATAACCATTTTGTTCATACTCTATAGTCTTCTGATGAGTGTCTATTTTTACGATGGTATTTTTGTTTTTAATCCAATATGTCAAGTGAACAATTGTTCCTGGAAGCCATAGTACACTAGATAATAAAGTTACACCCCATTCATTTTCAAGGTTCTTAAAATGAAAAATTGCTAAAACGATCAAAGAAAATATTAGGAATGGAACAGTCCATAAATAATATTTAAAATTGTTTTGTTTGTAGGAATAGGTTACAAAATGCTTTTTACCCGATTGTATCAATTGGTCATTATCACTTTCCTCTTGTCTATCAACGAGCTTTAGAGATTGCTCAATATTACCATTAAAAAATTGTTCAATAAATTCCTCAACATTAAGACCTTCTGGATTTCTATTGTAATCATTGGATAAATAGAAATCTGCCTCTTTAATCCCGTTATCATAATGCAGGAAGAAACCATTTGTGTCCTGAGCAAAAATCTTAAGGGAAGCCCCCAAGCTGCTAACGAATGTAATACTGGGCAAACAAGAAGTTAATTCACGATCAGATGCTTGTCTTAGTTGATCCTCAAAGGGAAAGTTTTGAAATACTGAGATAGCATCTTCAAGGTCAATTTGTCCTTTGTCCTCAATTTGATCAACGAAGAAATCAACTTTTTGTATTTGATAAGTTATTGTCAAGCTGTCTTTTTTATTATTGCTGGCAACATTTGTATAGCCGAAGTACTTCGGCTATATCTTGTTTTAGCATGTATAACCGCACTTCGCCCATATCCCCTTTATGTCTACCCAGAGTTCTGTTATTTGTGTTTTGGTCTATCCTGTTTTTCATAACAGTTAGCGTTGCATGTAAAGTTATCGTTGTCAATAGGTTTTCGCCACCCAAGGTATAAAAAAGTTAGATTGGTTGTATGGCATCTCCCAGATTTGTGATATGTCAATTTTTTAATGTCACACGTCAATCTCCATGTAAACTCTTAATTCATGTATATCGGTTTATTTTATCTCAGAGCCGGTTTAAAAATTTTAGTATGAATCTTCATTTGTAACACATAGCACACATAATTTTATTTCTTGTATCTTTTTGTCGTCACAAAAAGGTACAAAAAAATTAATGATGTGTCTTTTAAGTTATAAATGCGGATACTCATATTAAAAATTTAAACAGCCGATTATTGTAATGAAAGTAAATTCCTTACTATAGGAATCTTCTTTATTGTCAAAGCAATAAATAACGAAAGGAAAAGAGATGAAACGGCAAAAACAAGAGTCCCCAAAGTGCCGGATAGTGGAATAGCAGACGTAATTATTGGCTTTATAATTAAATGTATTAAATATATTCCTAATGAATTTTCTGCAATAATCCTTACTATTTTTCCAAATGTTCCGCTATGCTTATAATACAATGAAAGTGTAAATAGTAAGATAACATTTATGCATGTAAAAATACTATCATATCCATTCCAAACTGTATCCCAAATTTTATGCTGACTTTCTGAAACTTTAACACCGTATAAAACTAGTAAACCCATTGAGATTGGTAATAAAACAATTGAAAGTATCATTGCCTTTTGGGTTCTTACTTGTTTTTGATAGTTAAATAAAATACCTCCTAAGATAAAATATCCAATGGAGTAACCATAAATACCTCTAAGTGCGTTAAATTCTGAAAAATAATTTTTTGATTCAAAATTCGTACTCTCAAATACTTTCAACGTTACACTTATTAATTTTGCAAATTCTCCAATGAACGTATTTAAGAACGTAAAAATAAAAACAGCGGCGGCAAAAAAGTAAAAAGCCTTTGGGGACGTTTTTATGGTATTAAAAAGTAAGGGATAAAAAATATATATGACTACCATTGCTTCAAAAAACCATAAATGTTTAATCCTTCCTTGTTTGTGGAAGAACGCCCCTCCAATTATTTCATTAAAGGTTAAATGCTCCCCTTTGATTAAAGAAAGCAGAATTAGTGTTATGATTCCCCATACTATTGTCAATAGTATAATTTTTATGACTTTTCTAACATGCTTTTTGATATCCAGATCTGATTTATTCATTAACAAACCACCATTTACAAAAAAGAATAATGGAACACATGTACTTAGTATTGATTTCAGATAATAATTCAAATAACATGTCCAGTCTTCATTATGAATAAAGTCAATATTTATAATTGAAAAATGATAAATTAATACAAAAAATATGGCAATCGTTTTTAAAAGGTCAACGTAATCAAACCTCCTTTTATTCGTATTATTGTCCATATATTATTTATGTTGTGTACATTTTACATGCCCTCAACACTCATATAGCCATACTTCGCCAATATCCCATGTATACCAATTAAAGGTTCTGTTATTTGTGCATCGGTCTATCCCTGCCTTCTTCATAACAGTTAGCGTTGCATTGTAAAGTTATTCGTTGTCAATGGGTTTTCGCCACCCAAGTTATGAAAAAGTAAGATTGGTTGTATTTGTTTATGCAGTAGTTATCTTATCCCTCTGTGTTAAAGCAATTTTTAAACAGGTTTTCAGTCCGGCATCGCAACGCTGGTCAAAAAAAACCGCCGGACTCTAAACTGTCCGGCGGCACACTTAAACTCAACCATCATGGAACCGCAATCTGCAAACACCAATGCTTCTTCTATTTCTTCAGTTTCACTTCAATGACTGTAATCCTTCCCTGTTTGATCACAACCTTAATATCCTGCGGGATATAATTGGCATGCGAAACGTTTGCCATGAAAGTGCCCGGCTTGGTTTTAATAATTTCGGCGATCCCATCGATATCCGAAGTAGCCGTTTT
>DATBXH010000013.1:0-3946 GCA_036514375.1 Bacteroidales bacterium
GAGACAAAAAGTTTGCTACGTTCCGTATTAACATGGGCTCTCGCGATGGTTTAAATCCACGTGCGCTCATTGGCATGATTAATGAATATACGCGTAACCGGGATATTGCTATTGGCAAAGCAAGCATTATGAAGAACGATTCGATGTTCGAGGCAGACAGCAACTTTACAGAACAAATTATCAGTTCGTTCCGCGATTGTAATATCGATGGCCGCAAAATCATCATTAAAATGGCCAACCGCAGTGGCCTCGACCGACCATCTGACGAACGGTTTGCTAAACCATACGGCTCCAACGAACATAAACGGCCGAGAAGACCGAGAGTTTAAATGCTTTTATCTTAAATGAATTTTAAGCAACGAAACGGTTTTTTGGTTGTAAATAGTTAGTCCTGAGAGTTATTTACGTCAGTGCTGTGCAACAATATGGTGCCCTGAGTTCAGGGCGACGTTTTGTTGTAAAACAATATTGTGCCCGAAGTTCAGGGCGGCGTTTTGTTATACAACAATATCGTGCCCGGAGTTTTGGGCGAGGTTTTGTTGCACAACAATATCATGCCCCGAGTTCCGGGCAAGGTTTTGTTGTACAACACTGGGTTGTTTGAAATTTTTGGAGCGAATGTTTTGATGAAATTACACCGGTTATCGTGAACTGAGAAAGACTTTTTCTTATTAATCTGTAAAATCCGTGGCTAAAAAGTCTTAACCTGTTACAACAACACAATAATTTGTAATTCATAAGTATTTGTTGTTTTTTTACAACTTCGGAGTTGAAGCCCGAAATTGTAAAAACTTAAAAACAGGAGTAATTAAATCGGGCAATTTAATTACCAAAGAATTACATATTCTTATTTCATGGAAAGCCGTAAAAAGGACCATATCAATCTTGCATTTCAATCACAAACCCCAATAAATTTGCTCGACAGCAGGTTTAATTACGAACCCTTGCTGGCGGCCCATCCAAAAGGGCTACCCCCCTTTACATTTCTTGGTAAAACATTTCGTGCACCTCTTTGGGTATCCAGCATGACTGGTGGTACTGAACTGGCTGCAAAAATCAACCGAAATTTAGCCAAAGCCTGTAATGAATTTGGGTTTGGTATGGGTCTTGGGTCGTGCCGGGTTATTCTTGAGGATGACAATTATTTTGCCGATTTTGATATGCGTAATATCATTGGCAACGAACTTCCGTTTTTCGCCAACCTCGGTATTTCCCAGGTTGAACAACTCATTGAAGATAATAAGGTTTATAAGATAACAGAATTGGTCAAACGCCTCAAGGCCGATGGCTTGATAATTCATGTGAATCCCATCCAGGAATGGATACAGCCTGAAGGTGACAGGATCCAGCATCCTCCTATCGATACGATCAAACGGTTACTCGATTTTGTTCACTTTCCATTAATTGTGAAAGAAGTGGGCCAGGGAATGGGACCGAATAGCCTGTACGAATTATTACAACTTCCATTGGCTGCTATTGAATTTGCCGCCTTTGGAGGAACCAATTTTGCTGAGATAGAAAGGCTTCGGGACCCATCAGGGAACAGCCATCTCATTGAACCCTTATCAAAAGTTGGTGCAGATGCTTACCAAATGCTTGAATTTGTGAATAACATTGTTGGTGAAGAAAAACGCATTCAATGCAAGCAAATAATAATCAGCGGAGGCATCAAATCCTTCCTCGATGGCTATTATCTCATCAAAAAAAGCCGCTTAGAGGCGGTTTATGGGCAGGCTTCGTCATTCCTCAAATATGCCAAAGAAGATTACGAACAACTGCGAACGTTTATTTCTGCCCAAATCAAAGGACTCGAAATGGCTTTTGCTTATTTAAAAGTTAAATAATAGGTTTGTTTTCTTATCTTTGATTAAGATAATAAAGAGATAATGTCCACACAACCACTTTTAATATCATACTCTTCATCAAATGCCAGCGACAAAGTTACCTGGCGGTGCGGAACCAATATTGCATTGATAAAACATTTTGGGAAACGGGAGCGACAATTGCCCTCGAATGCTTCACTAAGCCTGACACTTTCCGATCTTGCTATCGAAACAACCGTAGAATATGAGTTTATTGAAGCCATTAGGTTTCCGGGCGTTCAATTTTCATACGAAGGCCTTATGAATGAAAATTTTACAAAACGTATCGCTTCCTTTGTTGACAATTTGATCCTCGACATTCCGGTTCTATCGCGTTTGCGGATGAACATTCACTCTCGAAATATTCTCTCTGGCTCTGAAGGAGTCATCATGCCTTCCAATGTTTTTAGTTCGTTGAGTCTTTGCCTTTGCTCCATCGAAGAAAAGCTGGAGGGTGCAATTACAGGAAATAAGGACTTTTTTCAAAAAGCATCTTATTTGGCCCGACTGGGCTCAGGAGCAGCATGCCGATCACTATATGGAAGTTACGTTATCTGGGGTGATTCGGAGGAGCATCCTACATTCTCCAACCTTTACGGACAACCCTTTCCTTTTGACATTCATCCTACATTTCAAAAGTTGCAGGACGCTGTATTGATGGTCTCGAAAAGCAGATCACAGATCAGTAATCACACGTACCATACCTTTATTAAATCGCATCCCGAAGCAACGAGCCGGTTCGGACAGGCAAGGAAAAACTTTAAATTACTTCTAAAAGCCTTGCAGTTTGGCGAAATTAATGTGTTCATCAAGGTTATTGAAGCGGAAGCCATCAGTATTAGCGAACTTCTGAAATCTGCTCCCGGAGGAGATCAGATCCTGAAACCTGAGAGCCATGCAATTATTAAAAAGGTGGTTGATTTCCGTGAAGAAACAGGTGTTCCGGTTTGTTACACATACGACATCGGGCCTAATATTCACCTGCTCTACCCCGAAGCTTACAAGAAAGACGTTGAATCATTTATAAAAAAGAATTTACTTACTTATTGCGAGGATGGTGCAGTGATTTTTGACAAAATTGGACCATCACCTGTACAGGTAACCTGTTAATTTTTCCTTTCATCTTTATCGGAATATCATAACTTTGCGCTTCGCAATTCAGAAATTATGATTCAACCGAAACAGCCTATAGTTATTGCCCTTGATGGTTACTCCTCATGCGGGAAAAGTAGTTTTGCCAAAACCATTGCCAAAGAACTCGGATATATTTATATTGACAGTGGTGCCATGTACAGGGCTATTACACTCTTTGCCATGCAAAATGGATTGATCCGGAACGGGAAAGCAGACCAATATTCACTGGAAAAATATTTGTCCGAACTTGAGATTGATTTCAGATATAATTCAAATTCATCGCAATACGAAACGTGTCTTAATGGAGAAAATGTGGAATCGAAAATCAGATCCATGGAAGTTTCGGAAAATGTAAGCGAAGTAAGCAAAATAAAATCCGTACGCCAGCGTTTGGTGGCTTTACAGCGGAGAATGGGTGAAAAGAAAGGCATTGTCATGGATGGCAGGGATATCGGAACTGTTGTTTTCCCGAATGCTGATATTAAAATATTTATGACCGCCACTTTGGAGGTTAGAGCTCAACGCCGCTTTCTGGAACTAAAAGAAAAAGGATTATCTGTTTCACTCGAAGAGGTAAAAGAAAATCTGACTCAACGCGACAATATTGATCAGAACCGGACTGAAAGTCCTCTAAAAAAGGCTGACGATGCATTAATTCTTGATAATAGCAATATGACGCCTGCACAACAACTTGAATGGTTTAAAAAAATTCTTGAAAAACATTCCTGATAGTGTTAAAAAACACATTTTTTGTATTTTTGCGCAATGCTAGTTGAGATCGATAGTCATTCCGGTTTTTGTTACGGTGTAACCAGAACGATTGAGCGTGCCGAAGAGGCTCTTAAAGAAGGACGGCCAGTATATTGCCTGGGAGAAATAGTACATAACGAGGAAGAAGTAGAACGGCTTAAGTCAAAAGGGTTGATCATTATCAATCAGGATGATTTAAA
>DATBXH010000014.1:0-4096 GCA_036514375.1 Bacteroidales bacterium
AAGAGGCGAACTATTTGCTTTAGTTGGGATAATCCCGATTTAGAAAATCATCTTGAGGCATTTGCGAAAGAATTGATTTTCTTAATCGTTCTGCAATTATTTTTTCTATTGCAGAATCTGGGATTAAAATTTCAAGATAGGATTAAAAAATGGGCAGCACACAACACAGTATACATCATGCGGGTCTCAAAGCAATTTGCAAGTTCAAAGCTCGCGGGCAAGGTCAGTAACGGTGAATAAGGAAGTGAACATGAACTCTTACGCGCTGCATACACTCAATATTGGCTGTAAGGCAAGAATAGCAGAACTAACAGGAATTTAAACAAATGGATAATTTTGAAAAGTATGGAAAATAAGAAAGTATTAGTGTTTCTGGCAAAAGCATTCGAAACCATGGAATTTAGTGTTTTTATAGATGTTCTTGGTTGGGCCAGAGTTGATTATGGACATAATTTGTCCGTTGATACATGCGGTTTTACTGATAAAGTGATAAGCACTTTTAATGTGCCTGTCATAGTAGATAAAACCATTGGAGAAATAAACGTTGACGAATATGACGCCCTAGCAATACCGGGTGGATTCGGGGAATTTGGTTTTTATGAAGAAGCATATGACGAAAGGTTTTTAAAATTAATTAAGGAATTTGACGCAAAAGGTAAAATCATTGCGACAGTTTGTTCCGGGGCAATGCCCTTAGGAAAAAGTGGAGTTCTTAAGAATCGGAAAGCAACTACATACCACTTAAAAAACGGATATTGGCAAAACAAACTGAAAGAATTTGGAGTGAATGTTGTGAATGAGCCAATGGTAGTGGATGGTAATATTATTACGTCTTATTGTCCTGAGACAGCCCCAGATGTTGCATTTGAATTATTAAAAATGCTGACTTCAGAAGAAGAAATGACAGTCATAAAAAAGGCTATGGGATTTTAAGAAAAATGCTAACAAAATTATTGGAAGATTACGTTATAGAAACGCCCTTGCTCAGCGTAGCGTCCCGCTACGTTGCTTTAATCAGGCCTCCGGCCAGTTCATTCTCCGTCTGATATAGTATTTACCGTTTAGTTGGGGAAACACAGCAAACATCCTGCTTTCAAAAATTATTAGCCAACCCCGTGCATAAAAACCGCGAAGATAAAGTTCACCTAATCCGACTTTTTTATAACTTGGGTGGGCAAAACCAATTGACAACGAACAACATTACATGCAACGCTAACTGTTATGAAGAAAGACATGGTAAAACGAAGGACAAATAGCCGGAGCTTTGGTGGGGATAAATGGGATATAAAGGAAATATAGTGATACAAATGTTGGCAGCAAGCCTAAAAAGGGATCGCGAATTGTAAGTTGGCAGCGAATTGAAATGAAAGAAAAAGAAACAAAATATGACGACATACAAAAGCAAGAGTGTAGCAGCCTCTCGCTGAAATCAACCCTTCGTTGCTATTCATTTGCTTTTCTTGCCGCCCTCGTGCTCCGGTTCATGTTTATATGTGATGATATATTCATACAAGCTTCATTATGTTCCATTTGATTGAATCAGAATGCAAGATGATAAATTATATAATTTGTTCAATTAACAAAGCAACTTATTGAAGCATTCGGTATCTTTATTACAATATACATTATTAACTTAATCCTGGTAAATGAAGTTGATGATTTAATTGCTTAAAACTAACTTAATAGAGAATAAATGAAATATCTATTACTATCCTTTTGTTTGTTTCTCGTAATTATGAGTTGTAAAAAAGACCCTGTAGAAAATAGATCAGCAAAATTGATACTTTTACAAAATACTTGGACCCCTATTTCATCAAGGATATTTTTTCCTAATGGAAGCAGCTACCTATTAATTAGCCCTTTATCTGAAACATTTACTAAAAATGGATACATTGTAGATCAAGTTTACGTTACAACCTCTACTGGCATAGTGCTACAAAATAAAATTGTTAATGCGTATAAATTATTACCAAATGACACAATACTGGTAGAGTATAATATTGTTAATGGAATTACAGATACAACAGCGTATCCTTCAATAATTACAACTCTTACAGATCATTTATTAGTCATAATTAAAAAGAATAATAATTTCATTCAAAATATTGATTCTTTAAAACGATAAATAAACTCTACTTATTGAGAATTAATGGTTAAATTAAGGAACATAAATACTACAGCAATTGTGATTGTATGTATTCTAATGGATACATTGGTTCTATTATTAGAATTACCGAAACATAGTATTTCTTTAATTTCTGTTTTAAAAATCATATTGGTAGTTGATGTTTTTATGGGTTTTCTATTAAACTTTGGCTGCTGGAATGTTTACATCTTTGAGACTGGGATAGGATTTAAGAATAATTTGATGTTTTATTGGAAAAATAAATATAAGTTTAAATATGAAGAGATTAGTTCAATTGAGATTACTCAGGGTAAAAACGGGCCTTTCATACATGTAAATGCTAATGGAAAAACAAAAAGGTTTTATTCAATTGGATATAAAAAAACAAAAGAATTTACAGATTTAATGATTAAAAAGGGCATTAAGATTATTGACGAGAATGAATATGAAGCGCCTATTATGAGAGCTTGGTCTTCAAGGAAAAATAAAAAATGATTGTTTCAAAGTTAACAACCCTGCTCAGCGTAGCATCCTGCTACGTTGCTTTTATCAGGCCTCCGGCCAATTCATTCTCCGTCTGATATAGTATTTACCGTTTAGTTGGGAAAACACAGCAAACCTCCTGCTTTCAAAAATAATTAGCTCACCCCGTGCATAAAAAACCGCGAAGATGCAGTTCACCTAATCTGACTTTTTTATAACTTGGGTAGCGAAAACCGATTGACAACGAATAACATTATATGAACCGCTAACTGTTATGAAGAAAGGAATTGTAAAACGGAGCACAAGAATAACAGAACCAGGGATAGATATAAATGGGATATAGGCGAAGTGCGGCTATGCAGGCTAGAACAAGATAAAGCTGAAATACTTCGGGTATTTAAATGTTTAGGCACAAGTATACAAAAACGACGCAACTATTTATAATTAAAGAGCATCTTATGGAAAATATGCAGCGATGAAAATGAAAATGACGGTACTGTCTTTCCTTTGGATAATGACATGTTGCAAGAAGGATAACAATTCAAATCCTTTAATAAGTCAACAAATTTTATTTCAGGTAGATTATATTAATTATGCTTGGACTTATCAACACTATGGTTGGTCGATAGATTCTTCTGGTTATGTTCGTAGCTATAAGTTGCCTAAAAAATGGAATTTTGCTGATTCTGCTGGATATATAAGTACTGTCAATATGAATGATAATCTTAAGCAACTTGACACTGTTGTTTGCAAGATCGATAAGGATACATTGCAAAAATATTTCAATAAGCTGATTATTGCTGCGTCAGGAGAATTGACAAAGCCTGAAAGTGAAATGTTTGATGCTGGTTCTACATTGTTTTCAGGATATATATTTGATTTGAAATCACGAAAATATAAGGAAATATTGATTAGACAGATAGGTGACGTTTTTATTGAAAATAAATCGATAGAGGCAAATCAAATCTATAACTGGATGATACGGATAAATAGCAAAAGATAAAAATACCTGTGCCTAACATCATATATAAAACAAATTGCCGGTTCATAGGTTATTTAAAGGCTATCTCCCGCAACAAGTGCATTGTAGCTTGATAGGACATCGCTCGCAAACGGCAACTCATACCACCATCGTTGGCAGCAGATAGAAAGCAAATAAAATGAATTTGTTTATAAATGTATCGATTTTAATCTTCACCATATTCTTTGATATTCCGTTGGTAAAAGGCCAAACGTACAAACATATTGACAGATTTGAAGTAGACAGATATTATTTGGCATTTACAAATGGCACAGGTAAGTTGAAGGATACAATAATTCGTAATCAAGGACTTCGTGTTTCTTACTACTTTGATAGAGGAGCAAAAAGTTATTTTACATTATAGAGGTCATTAGATAAATACATATATTTGTACCCAACAAAATCAAGGGATACATGAAATTATTCAAAGGTCAAAACCTGATAGAGTTTGCTGAATACTTCGATTC
>DATBXH010000015.1:0-9405 GCA_036514375.1 Bacteroidales bacterium
AATATTAACCTGACTTGGGTTAATATACCTTCACTTTTTTGTACCAGCTGTCGCGCTCTACAGGCTGTCGTTTCGCCTGACGAATGAGCGTTACCAGTTCGTCGGTGGTGAGCGATGGTTTCTGATCTTCTACGCCAGCCATCGAGTAAATGCGGGTAGTATCGTCGATGGTACCATCGATATCGTCTACCCCAAAACTAAGTGCCAGTTGCGCCATTTCCTTCCCGATCATGGGCCAGTATCCTTTGATATGCGGAAAATTATCGAGGAAGATACGCGAAACGGCATAGTTCTTTAAATCTTCAATCAGCGTCACTTCACCTATTTCCGACATCGGATTATTAGCCTTCCGGTATTTAAGCGGGATAAAACAGTTAAAGCCTTGTGTTTGATCCTGCAATTGACGGAGCCTGTTCAAATGATCGATCCGGTGTGCATACGTTTCCACATGACCATAAAGCATGGTAGCATTGGACTGGATTCCCTGCTCATGAGCCGCCCGGTGAATGTTAAGCCAACCTTCCGAATTTACCTTATCAGGACAAATTTGCGAGCGTAATGTTTCATCGAAGATCTCAGCTCCGCCACCAGGAATGGAGTTTAACCCGGCTTTCCTGAGAGTTTCGAATCCCTGCTCCATGGTAACGCCCGATTTTTTGAACATATACTCGATTTCCACAGCGCTGAATGCTTTGATATGAATATCGGGCAATACCTGCCGGACCCGTTGCACCATTTCGGCATAATAGGCAAGGTCGCGTTGCGGATGAACTCCCCCTACAATGTGAATTTCGGTAACATCTTTACCTTTGTAGGATTCGGCAATAGCCGTTATTTCATCAAGACTGCTTTCCCAGGCTCCATCCTCGTTAAATTTTCGCGAATAGGAGCAAAACCTGCACCGGTAGATGCAAATGTTGGTAGGCTCTATATGAAAGTTTTTATTAAAGTAGGCGTCGTTGCCGTTTATCTTTTCGCGAACTGCATTGGCAAGCATTCCCAATAATCCCAAATCTGCAGTTTCGTATAATGATAGCCCTTCTTCAGGCGAAATCCGTTCCCCTGCGGTAACTTTAAGCGCAATTGATTTCAAGGATTCCGGAATATTCAACGAGTTAATGATCTGTTTTAACGAATTATCAGACATAGGGTTGAATTTAAATAAAATGCAAAATGGATATTCTGAAGTAATAATTTAATTCAAGTTGAAAGCAAGGTAGTTAATGAGGGGTAGAGAAAGAATAATAGCCACGAATGCACGAACTGAAGTATTCGCGTATTCGTGGCTATTGAAAAGGAATCAACCTGACGAACAGGTTATTTCCTTCTGATCTCGTCAGATACTGTCAATCTTTTTCTTCCTTTAGCCCTGCGAGCAGAAAGAACTTTGCGTCCGTTAGCGGTTTCCATTCTTTCGCGGAAGCCATGTTTGTTCCGTTTTTTTCTGACCGATGGCTGAAATGTCCTTTTCATCGTGTTTGTATTTTATTGTATACTAATTTTCATAAAATTTGAGAGTGCAAAAGTAAGTTTTTTTTGTTTCAAACAAAATAGGGTGGTATTTTTTTTCAGAATCAACGAAAGGGCACATATACAATTTTTTTAGTCTCAAAATACGCTTCCTTAAAAAAATCGTGAATATCAAATACAGTGGCACTTTTTCTGAAAGGCTTTATTTCCTCCTCAATATCACCACCTTTTAGATAAAAAATTCCGTTTTTTATTTTGTGATTGTGTTGTTTGCTGATTTTACTTTGAACCCAGCCTACAAACTCAGGTAACGCAGTAACAGCCCGACTTATTACAAAATCATACTTATCTTTCAATTGCTCAGCACGTATTTGTTCGTAGGTAACGTTTTCCAATTGAATGCCTTTAGCAACCGCTTCTACAACCTTGATTTTTTTCCCAATGGAATCAATCAAGTGGAAATGTACATGAGGAAAGAGAATGGCCAGTGGAATGCCTGGAAATCCTCCGCCTGTACCAACATCCAGTATTCTTGAACCGTCCATAAAAGTGATGGCACGTGCGATGGCAAGTGAGTGAAGAACATGGTTTGTGTAAAGATTATCAATGTCTTTCCGGGAAATAACATTAATCTGGCTGTTCCAAAAACTATATAAATCCTTTAATTGTGCAAAATGGTTTTTCTGAATATCAGTTAATTCAGGAAAATACTTCAAAATAACTTCCATCCGGAGTAATTAAATCTTATGGCTCGAATTCTTCAGAATATTATACAATAATTCCCTGGCGCGAAAAAGCTGAGCTTTGACTGTGCCAATCGGCAATTCAAGTTCCTCGCTGATTTCTTCGTACGAAAACTCATGAAAATACCTCAGTTCAATTAATTTACGATACCTTGGCTTAAGTTTGGCCACGATAGACCTTAACAGGACTACTTTTTGCTGACTAATAAGATTTTCTTCCGGATCAGGTGTGTCGGTGGGTATTGTCATAGGAACTGAATCCTCATGAGCACCCCCTTGATCCAGAGATACATTGTTTAATTTCTTTTTACGGATAAAGTCGATACAATTGTTGGTTGCTATTTTAAAAAGCCAGGTACTGAAAGCATAATTTGGTGTATATTGATTTATATTTTTGAAAGCTTTCCCGAATGCTTCAATAGTTAAATCTTCTGCATCACTTGAATTGTTAACCATTTTCAGTAACATAAAGTAAATTGCATCACGGTACCTGCCTAAAAGTTCTGCATATGCTTTCTGATCACCTTCCAGTGCCTGTAATACTAGCTCATAGTCGTATTGCGCCTTCTCAGATAAATTTGTTGTTACTTCCATCTATGTTGTTTTGCGGTTACAAAGTTACTGAAATACAAAAAAACATTTGTTAAAGGTAATATAAAGTCAAAAATAATGGAAAGAAGTAAAAGTTTTTTCTCATTAAGTTTTTTCATGGCTCCATTGAATATAGACAATTGAATAATCAGGCGAAGCAAAAATGCGCTTAGTCCCAATATCCATATGGCTGGATCTATAACTACCAAGATTAAAGCAATATAGAAAAAAGCTCTTGAAGTCATTTCAAGACCTAAAAGAAATTTGTGTTTGAATTTATAGGTTGTACCTGTTGATAGATGACGTTTCTTTTGAAAGGCCCATAAATTGAAGCTTTTCTTGGGAATAGACCGCGTATGGGCCTCCAGGGAAAATTCGGCCCTTGTATTTTTGCTGGTAGCCACTTCATTGATAAACAAATCATCATCGCCGGAATGAATGTGAGCATGAGAGGCAAAGCCTTTGTTTCCCATGAAAAGTGATTTCCGGTACGCAAGGTTACGTCCTACACCCATGTACGGTACCTTGATAAGGGCAAAGCTCAAATATTGCAAGGCTATAAAAAAGCTGTCAAATCGGATCATCTTATTCAGGAACCCTTTCTCTGCGTTATATCCACCGTATCCAAGTACAATTTGATTATCTTTATTAAAGCTCCGTTGCATTGTCGATAGCCAGTACTTTCCTTCAGGTTTGCAATCAGCATCGGTAAGCAGCAGCCATTCATTCTTTGCTGCTTTGATACCAATGGTAAGTGCTAGTTTTTTGCCATGCGTAAATTTCTCATCATGCTTGATTTGTGTAACGCGCAAATGGTTATATTTTTCCTGAAGATTTTCGAGAATCTCCTGAGTATCATCATCGGAACAATCATTAACAACAATTACTTCATAATCCGGATAATCTTGTTCAAGAATTAAAGGTAGATGATGAATCAGGTTTTCCGCTTCATTTTTCGCACAAATAATTACCGATACCGGCTCTTTATTTCCCTGGTCGGTTTTGTTATTTTTAAACAAAGGGACCCGGATGAAAATGCACAGATAATAAATTAATTGAATTAATAGCGCAATTAATAAAACGCTTACTGAAATCCACTCATAAATACCGAAACTTGAAATAAAATCTTTCACTTGCAAAACAATTTAATTAACAGGACAAGTTTATTAAAAATATTTTTGATTAAGAAAAGGTTCAAAGAATAGGTTTAATCTAATTATTATATCTTTGAGGCCAAAATTTTAAGTGGGTGAAATTCAATATACTTTACACTGATAAAGAGACAAAAGCACGTGCAGGCAGAATTCAGACCGGACATGGAACGATTGAAACTCCCATATTCATGCCTGTTGGAACGCTCGGAAGTGTGAAAGGTGTTCACCAAAAGGAGTTATCTGAGGATATTAAAGCTCAGATAATTCTTGGAAATACATATCATTTATATCTTCGGCCCGGCTTGGATATTTTACAACAGGCTGGTGGCTTACATAGATTTATAAACTGGGATAAACCGATCCTTACAGATAGCGGAGGTTATCAGGTGTTTTCATTGGCAGATAATCGCAAGCTGACAAAAGAAGGAGCTGTTTTTAAGTCGCATATCGATGGTTCCAAACACTTGTTTACACCGGAAAATATTGTTGATATCCAACGTACTATTGGTGCCGACATTATGATGGCCTTTGATGAATGCACGCCTTATCCATCGGATCATGCTTATGCCAAAAAATCATTGGATTTAACACATCACTGGCTGGACCGTGGATTGGATCATTTTGCGAAAACTTCACCCAAATATGGTCATGAGCAAACATTCTTTCCTATTGTACAAGGCAGTGTTTATAAAGATCTTCGGATAAAATCTGCTGAATTTGTTGCTTCCAAGGAATGCGACGGTAATGCAATAGGTGGTTTGGCTGTTGGAGAGCCCGTTGAGGAAATGTATGAAATGATTGGTGTTGTAAATCAAATTCTTCCTGATCACAAACCTAGGTACCTGATGGGAGTTGGGACTCCGATTAATATACTTGAGAGCATCGCGTTAGGGATTGATATGTTCGATTGTGTGATGCCCACGCGCAATGGTCGGAACGGGATGTTGTTTACCTGGCAGGGAATGATCAATATCCGAAATGAAAAATGGAAGAACGATTTTTCATTAATCGATCCGAATGGTACATCATTTGTTGATAAATATTATTCCAAAGCGTATCTTCGTCACTTGGTAATTAACAAAGAAATGCTTGGTGCCCAGATAGCAAGTATTCATAACCTGGCTTTTTATCTTGAACTTGTGAAGCAGGCACGGGAGAAAATCAGTGAAGGAACATTTCTTTCCTGGAAAAATGTAATGATTAAACAATTGGGTAAACGTTTATGAAGTGGAAACTTACCATAATAGACTGGTACATTATTCGGAAATTTCTGGGTACTTTTTTCTTTGCCCTTATCCTTATCATATGCATTGCTGTCATCTTCGATTTAGCTGAAAAGATTGATGACTTTATGGAACATAAGGCTCCTGTAAGTAAGGTAATATTTGTTTATTACCTTAATTTCATCCCATATTTTGCCGTTCTGTTCAGTTCGCTTTTTACCTTTATTTCAGTCATCTTTTTTACGTCCAAGATGGCCTATAATACTGAGATTATAGCAATTCTTAACAGTGGAATGAGCTTCAGACGGTTAATGTATCCATATTTATTGTCAGCTGCTTTTCTTTCTGCATTCTCTTTCATTTTAAGCAATTTTGTTTTACCGCATTCCAACAGAAAACGGCTTGACTTTGAGGAAATTTACGTCCGAAGTCACCCTTATAATTATAATAAGACGAATATCCATAAGCAGGTAGAACCCGGTGTGTTTATATATATGGAAAGCTTCAGCAATACATCCGAGACTGGCTATAAGTTTTCTATGGAGAGGTTTAATGGTGAGAAGCTCGTTAGTAAACTGATGGCTGATTATGTGAAGTGGGACTCCATTAAAGGTAAATGGACAGCTTATAATTGTTACATCCGCACCATTGATGGAATGAAGGAAAAGATAACAAAGAAAGCAAGAATAGATACAACATTTAAAATAGGCCCTGAAGAGTTTAAACGACGCGAGAATTTTGTGGATGCCATGAACCTCGGAGAATTAAATCGTTACATAAAGGACCTCAAAATGCAGGGGGCAGATAATTTAGGTACTTATATTATAGAACGCCAGAAAAGGATGGCCAATCCATTTTCAACCTTTATTCTTACAATGATTGGAGTCACCCTTTCTACCAGGAAAGTGCGAGGAGGAATTGGTGTCCACATAGGAACCGGTTTGGCATTGAGTTTTGGATATATATTATTTATGCAATTCTCATCGCAGTTTGCGATTAACGGTACACTTAGTCCATTCCTTGCAGCCTGGATACCCAATATCATTTTTGCTGTTATTTCTATATATTTGTATAAGATTGCCCCCAAATAAAACAATTTGATTTGGTTTCCGGAGGCAAATAAAATTCGGGACCCTGATAAAACTTAACAGTCGATTTAATGTTTCTACCTCGAAAGATTTTCGAGGTCACATCTCTCTTAATCTTATTTAATATCCTTATCATCAGCCAGAAGCATTTGTTTGAATTGTAACAAATTGTCAAAATGTTTTTTTTAATACATAGGATTTTGTAATGTTGTAGTCTTTTTTGAAAAAAATATTCAAAAAACTTTAAATTTAGTAACTAAAATAAATTATTATGCCACTGAAAAACAAGATTCTGGAGCTTCAAAAACGTAGAGAGCTTGTTCAACTTGGAGGAGGAGAAAAGGCCATCGAAAAGCAAATTGCGATGGGAAAACTCACAGCCCGTGAGCGCATTATGTCAATCCTCGACGAAGGTTCATTTAACGAATATGACCTTTTTGTTGAACACGATGCCAGAGATTTTGACATGGATAAAGTTACCCTTGCCGGCGATGGAGTAATCACCGGAACAGGGACAATCAACAACCAGCCAGTCTGCATTTATGCACAAGACTTTACTGTAGCAGGTGGTTCGCTAGGCTCCATGCATGCACGCAAGATTACTAAAATAATGGATCACTCCCTGAAGATGAAAATGCCTCTGATCGGTATTAATGATTCTGGCGGTGCCCGTATTCAGGAAGGTGTTAACTCATTAGCAGGTTATGGTGAAATTTTTTTCCGTAATACGCTTGCTTCCGGAGTTATTCCGCAAATATCTGTTATTCTAGGCCCCTGCGCAGGTGGTGCTGTTTATTCGCCTGCACTTACAGACTTTGTTTTTGTTGTCGACAAAATCTCGAAGATGTTTATAACCGGTCCTGAAGTAATAAAGAGCGTTCTTGGTGAAGAGATTAGCCAGGAAGACCTCGGTGGGGCTAAAGTGCACAGCCGTACAACAGGTAATGCTCATTTTTACGCAGAGAGCGAAAAGGAATGCTTTGATCAGATAAAAAAGCTTTTGAGCTTTATTCCATGGAGCAATGTACATAAAACAGAAAAGATTGCTCCAAAACCGCCCAAAACCAAACTTCGTATCGAAGACATTGTTCCTGAAGATCCAAAGCAACCTTATGATGTTCGTGATGTCATCCGTTGTATGACAGACAACTCTGACTTTTTCGAAGTTCAGGAATTCTGGGCTTCAAATGCAGTTATTGGTTTTGGCCGTTTAAATGGCGAAACAGTTGGTTTTGTTTGTAACCAACCATTAGTGCTCGCTGGTGTTTTGGATTGCGACTCTTCCGATAAGATTGCCCGCTTTATCCGCTTCTGCGATTCATTTAATATTCCTATCGTAACATTAGTAGATCTTCCGGGTTATCTTCCGGGTATTGATCAGGAACATGCCGGTGTAATCCGTCACGGTGCTAAGATTTTATATGCATATAGTGAAGCTACTGTTCCCAAAATTACGCTTATTCTGCGGAAGGCTTATGGTGGCGGATATATTGCAATGGGATCCCGACACCTGCGTGCCGATTTCGTATTTGCATGGCCTACTGCCGAGATTGCAGTGATGGGATCCGAAGGTGCTGCAAACATTATTTTCCGAAAGGAAATTCAGGCAGCCGAAGATCCTGAAAAGATGCGTAAACAAAAAGTTCAGGAATATAAGGACAAATTTGCTAATCCGTATGTAGCAGCTTCCAAGGGATATATCGATGCCGTTATTGAACCGGGTGAAACCAGGGCCAAGATTGTCCATGCCCTTGAGGTTTCCACATTCAAAGACGCAGGTATGCCCAAGAAGAAACATGGAATCCCCCCATTCTAAAACAATCGCCGGTTAAAGACGGCATATTGGATTTAGAATGTATCATATAGTCAAATTTAAAACTGTCAAACAATGCAAAATAAAGACTTAAATGAAGAGGGAAAGCCCAAATTCCAATCTTTGGAGATCAATTATACAAATTATAAGACAATATTGACTTCCAAATATGAGAATCGCAAACCATGGGAAAAACCTGACGAAAAGAAGTTTTTGTCCGTATTACCGGGCACTATTTTAAAAGTCGATATTAAAAAAGGCGATAAAATTAAAAATGGCCAGGTGGTGATGATGTTTGAGGCTATGAAAATGATCAATACGGTTAAGGCTTCTTTATCAGGTGTTGTAAAGAATGTTTATGTAAAAGTAGGTGATAAAGTACCCAAAAACTTTTTAATGTTTGAATTAGAGTAAAGAGATTCTATAATTTTTTTTAAAAGTGATCCTGATCAGGATCACTTTTTTTGTTTTAATATTTTGACGGTAATAAAGCAAATCTTTTCATAGTCTTCCTCCCCAGTAAAACATTCCATTAAAAA
The DNA here is from genome assembly GCA_036514375.1 of Bacteroidales bacterium. Lineage (GTDB taxonomy): Bacteria > Bacteroidota > Bacteroidia > Bacteroidales > JAAUTT01 > JAAUTT01. Next base: position 8,622 of record DATBXH010000015.1, read on the forward strand.
GGTTTTTCAGGTTCACTTCAACCTCAAATATTCCGTAAACAGCAGACCCGCTTCCTGTCATAGAGGCAAATACAGCTCCTCGTTGATATAATTGATCTTTGACATATTTTATTTCAGGATGTTTTTGAAAGACACTTTCTTCAAAATCATTTTTAATTCTATTGTTCCAGTCATTTAGGGGAAGGCCTATCAATTTGCTGATTTGGTCTGAAGGTTTACGTGGAATTATACCCGCATAAGCTTCCGCCGTACCAACGAATACCTGAGGTTGCACCAATACAAGGTAATAGTCAGACAAATTAAGTAGCAATTTCTCAAGTATATTACCTTTTCCGGTGCCAAGAGCCAGTTTATTTTCGATAAAAAAAGCACAATCACTACCGAGTTTTTCCGCGTAAGCAGTTAATTGAGCAATATTGAGTTTCAAATCAAACATCCGATTTAGCAAGGTAAGGGTGAAAGCCCCATCGGAAGATCCTCCGCCCAGCCCGGCACCCATAGGAATAATCTTATGTAAGTAAATGCTCACAGGAGGAAGATCAAAGTCTGCATCTAACAGGTGGTAAGCCTTAATGGAGAGGTTTGAATCAGGATCTCCGGGTATTTCTTTTCCGGTGACAGAGAGATCGGCTTTCCTGTCTGAAATTTTATCTTTTTCAATGATTTCCAGGATATCCGACAACGGAATCGGGTAAAAAACAGTTTCAATGTTATGGAAGTTATCAGGCCGGCGTTCAATGATATTCAGACCTATATTGATTTTAGCATTGGGAAAACAAAGCAT
>DATBXH010000016.1:0-3106 GCA_036514375.1 Bacteroidales bacterium
AGATAAAAGTATTGCTATAAAGGGGGCACAGGGCTTAATTTCAAAACAGGATTCAACCATCTCTGTTACGGGCAAGATAGTGGATGTTAAAACAAGCGTTGGTCTTCCTGGTGTAAGTATTTACATTAAAGGATCCTCCAACGGAACCATCAGTGATGTTGATGGAAATTACAGAGTGATTGTTCCCAGTGGGAAAAGCATTCTCATATTCAGTTTCTTGGGTTATGAGCAACAGGAAATAATTGTGGGTCAGCAAAAAATTATTAATATTTCTTTAGCTGATGTGGCTGCCTTACTTAAAGATGTTGTAGTAATTGGATACGGTGAAAGTTCGCGAAAACAACTGGCAAGCGCTGTGTCCAGTGTCTCACCCGAGGATCTTAACAGGGGGGCAATAACCGATGTAGCACAATTGCTTCAGGGTAAAGTAGCTGGCCTTAACATTACAGCGGACGGGAACCCTAACAGACCGTCAGCAGTTATACTCCGTGGTGCATCTACGTTAAACAGCTCGCAAAGCCCATTTTACGTTATTGACGGTATCCCTGGTGCCGATATCTCGATAATAGCTCCTGACGATATTGCTTCTGTTGATGTTTTAAAAGATGCGGCCGCTACAGCTATTTATGGTAACAGAGCCGCAAACGGTGTGATTATGGTTACTACCAAACGCGGAAAAAGCGGGCAGATGCAGGTTTCTCTTAATTCTTATGTTGGTATCGAAAAGGTATCAAACCAGTTAAAAATGATGGATACCAACCAACTGAGGTCATTTGTAAAAAATAATAACCAGTCATTTTCTCCTGCCGACGACCTGGGAGCCAACACTAACTGGCAAAGTGCTATCGAAAGAACAACAGCCGTATCACAAAGCCATAACCTTTTATTCAGTGGTGGCACAGAAAATAACAATTACAGTGCCAGTTTAAGCTATATGAATAAGGAAGGAATTATCCTGAAAAGTAATTTATCACGGGTGATTGCTCGTCTTTCCCTGGAACAATATTTTCTTGACCATAAAATAAAGTTCGGATTGACAGTAGCCAATTCGAACAATGTGGCCAATAATACACCTCAGCTTAATACAGCGCTTTTACAGGCAGTAAAGCATCTGCCGGTTTCGCCGGTAAAGAATGCAGACGGAACGTACTTTGAGAATTTTAACAATTCGAATTACTTTAATCCTGTGGCGATGATAAATCATGGCAAGGATGATACAAAGTATAATAGTCTGGTAGCAGGGTTTAACACACATGTATTGCTTCCTTTTGGATTTATATATGATCTCAATATTTCATATTTAAATTCAACCTCCATGCACGGAGAATTTTATGATAGTTATTATTCGCAGTACACCAGCGCCCATTTTTATAATAATCCGGATCCGCCTGCAACACACGTTCTTGTGGATTTTGGAACGAACGGTTCTGCATTAAGAAATACATATCAGAATTCAAGTAAAATTATGGAAACTTACCTGACATGGAACAGAACCTTGGGAGATCATTCGTTTAATGCGGTATTAGGATACTCATGGCAAAATAATATTTATGGTGACGGATTCCAGGCAACTACCACCAATTTTCCTATTGATAATATAGGGTATAATAACCTGGCCCTTAGTAATTACAGGGCTATAAACGGATATACCGTAAATTTTGGACCTGATGGTATCTATCAGGAGACCCGTTTGATCTCTGATTTTGCCCGCCTAAATTACAGCTACAAAGAAAAGTACATGATGCAAGCTTCCGTACGAAGAGATGGCAGCTCTGTTTTCGGCGCAAACAACAAGTGGGGGTACTTTCCTTCCCTTGGTGTTGCCTGGAGGATTGGGCAAGAGGGCTTTATGCACAACCAGAATATTTTTGACGATTTGAAACTCAGAGCCAGCTATGGGGTTACCGGTAACACTACGGGGTTTAATGCTTATTCGGCTCAGTTTATATCCGGAAGTCTGGGAACCTACTATTATAATGGAGTGCAGACTGCAGCCTATGGCCCCATACAGGCTGCTAACCCTAATCTGAAATGGGAAAAAACAACTACCACCAATCTGGGTCTGGATTTCGTGATATTGAAAAACAGTGTGTCTGGTTCTGTGGAATGGTATAATAAGAAAACCGATGGGATGATCTGGTCCTATTCAGTTGATCCAATGGTGGTGCCTCAGGGAAGTATTGTTGCAAATGGTGGCAGTATGAGCAATAAAGGTATCGAAATCAGCCTGGAGGCCACGCCGGTTAAAAATAACAGTTTCAGTTGGACCACAAACCTGAACCTTGCTCATAACATCAATAAGATTGTCAGTCTCACGAATCCGTTGTTCATAGGAGGGGATTCAATTGGCAAAACTCAGCCGGACGGAGGCGGACAAACCGGGAGCACCCTTCAGATCTTAAAATCCGGCAAACCGTTAGGACAGTTCTTTACGCTTCAATATGCGGGAAAAGATACCGGCATGGTCTCGCAATATGTTGATCATCATGGTAACCTGACCAGATCTCCACTCATTGGAACAGATTACCATTATGCCGGTAGTCCTCAGCCAAAACTTTTGATGGGATGGACGAATACATTTCGGTATAAGAATTTTGATCTGAACATTTTTATACGTGGCGTTTTTGGGAACAAAATTTTCAATGCAACACGTGCCGATCTGTTCAGACCAAGTACGGCAACTTCAGCGAATATTCTCGTAGATGCAGCCGGCGAATCGACCAAAGATTTTAATGCCTACAAATATTCCACCCGTTTCATCGAAGACGGAAGCTACCTGAGGCTCGACAATGCCACACTGGGTTATAATTTTAAAAATATATCCAGGTATGTAAAAGCATTTAGAATATATGTTTCAGTGAATAACCTCTTTGTAATTACTAAATATACAGGTGTTGATCCGGAGGTAAATCAGGGAGGTATTGCCCCTGGCGTGGATTCGAACAATTATTATCCAAAAACCCGCACCATATTGTTCGGTGCAAATGTCTCATTCTAATTGTAAAACCATAAAAAATTTTGTAATGAAAAGGATTTCCAAATATATAATTATCCCCGTTTTACTGGCAGGTTTATTATTAGCATCATGCCATGACGAAAACGTATT
>DATBXH010000017.1:0-2192 GCA_036514375.1 Bacteroidales bacterium
CTTTTACTGTTAGCCCTACTGCCAGTTCAGGTCTTCCTGTAACCTTGACCAGCGGAAATACTAACTTTGCTGCAGTAAGCGGAAATACAATAACTATTGTTATGCCCGGTACAGTTACCATTACAGCATCGCAGGCAGGAAATAGTAATTATCTGGCAGCTAATAATGCAACACAAAGTTTAACCATTAACAAGGCAGCACAGACCATTACCTTCCCTGCGCTACCGGTGACTACATTCAAAAACACGGATCCCAATCAGCCATTGTTGGCTACGGCATCCTCCGGATTAAATGTAAACTTCAAAAGCAGTGATTTAAGTGTGGCCATAACCGAAGGCTTCATCACCAACGGGGTTATAACGGATTCTTTGCATTTTTACGGAGCAGGTACTTCCACCATCTCGGCCATCCAGCTTGGTAATGATTACTATGCAGCTGCCGATCCGGTATCGCAGACCATCACGGTAACCAGTACAACTAAAGTTCCTCAGCTTGCTGATGGAGAGCTGGCTATCTATCCAAATCCTGTGAGCGACCAAATGACCATCTCACTCGAAAAAATGCTTACGAATGCATCTGTCAGTGTCTATTCATTGACCGGACAATTGGTGTCTTCGGTTCAAATTGAAAGCACCCGCACGGACATTGATGTCAGCAGCTTAAAACCCGGAATTTATATCGTTAAGATCATGAGTTCCGAAGGTATTTCCGTAAAACAGATTGTAAAACAATAAAGTGTTTTTAATTATTAAGGAATCAGAGGTTATCCCAATCAGGGATAGCCTCTTTTTTTTGGAAAAAATTAAAACTTTCCCTACCCATAAATCATTTTGAAGGCAAAGCCATTATCTTTACCGCTTAATTTCAAATGATGGATGTCCGATTTTCCTGTCATAGAACTCTCTAATTATCAGCGTCGCATATCGTCGGTTGTACAGGTTGGGAATATTTCCCTGGGAGGAAATTATCCTATCCGCATCCAATCGATGACCAATACGCCGACGCTAAATACTGCAGCCACGGTTGAACAATGCAAACGCATTATCGATGCAGGTGGCGACTTTGTCCGGATTACCACTCCCACCATCCAGGATGCCGAAAACCTGGCTGATATAAAAAAACAACTTCAGGCTTCGGGTTATACAAATCCGCTGGTGGCAGATGTACATTTCAACCCGAAAGTGGCCGAAGTGGCCGCCCGTATTGTTGAAAAAGTACGGATAAACCCGGGTAATTATATCGATAAAAAGAAATTTGAACACCTGGAATATACGGATGTGGAATACCGGTTGGAACTGGAACGAATCCACGAACGGGTATTGCCTTTGTTGAAGATATGTAAGGAATATGGCACTGCTATTCGTATCGGTGTCAATCACGGATCACTGGCCGACAGAATCATGAGCAGGTTTGGTGATACGCCCGAAGGCATGGCTGAGTCGGCTATGGAATTTCTCAGGGTTTTTGAAACAGAAAATTTCAGGCAGACAGTTATTTCCATGAAATCGAGCAATACCAGGGTAATGGTTCATTCCACCAGTCTTTTGGTACAAAAGATGGAGAATGAAGAAATGCATTATCCGTTACATCTGGGGGTTACCGAAGCCGGCGAAGGTGAAGATGGTATTATCAAGTCCTCTGTGGGGATTGGTACCTTGCTTTCTGACGGAATCGGGGATACAATTCGCGTCTCCCTCACAGGCGATCCGGAACTGGAAATTCCTGTTGCCCGAACCATTGTCGATTATTTCTCGACCAGGTACACGACACAAAATATTGTCAGCACTGAAAATAAACAAATACCGATCGTTGAATATTCCAGAGCAAGGACCGCCTCACTTGAAAATATTGGAGGGAAAAATGTTCCTGTTGTCATTGCAGACTGGCCCGGAGAGGAATCTGCAAAGAACTTATCCCTGTTGCCTGACTATTTCTATTTTTATGATCATGGTCAGAAAATCACGCTCCCTCCTTCCTTCCGCTATCTGACGAGCATGAAAAGGTGGTTTGTAAGTTACAAAACAGAACCAAACTATTTTCCGGTTTATACGGATGCCGAATTTGCTTTTTATGGAGAAAAATCGGAAACATTAAACTTTGTATTGCTTTCTGCTCCCGATTTACGCCCCAAACTGATTGAGGCTTTGCAGGCAGCCACTCGCACGGTAATAATTATCGAAACATTCCATAAA
>DATBXH010000018.1:0-2922 GCA_036514375.1 Bacteroidales bacterium
AAGGAATATTATTCGATAACTGTTATGCGGCAGGTGATCGTACGGATAAAGGAGTTATTGCTGTACTGAGCGGTTATCCTGCACTCCCGAAGTTCTCTATTATTAATTTTTCAAAAAAGACCGAAAAACTGCCTTTTTTAAATCAGGATCTTCGGAAATTAGGTTATTCCAGCGAGTTTGTATATGGTTGCGATATTGATTTTGCAAATTTCCGTTCCTATTTCCGTAATGCACAATATGATAAAATTATAAGTAAGGAGGATTTTGATAAATCGAAATGCAACTCCAAATGGGGAGTGCACGATCATTTTGCGTTTAACAGATTTCTTGAGGAATGTAATGCCTCGAAATCACCTTTTTTTAAGGTGTTTCTTTCACAAAGCAGTCACGAACCTTTTGAAACTCCTGTAAAAACTGTAATTCCCGGCAACGATGAAGAACATCGTTATTTGAATTCAGCACATTATGCTGATTGGTCCCTCGGCGATTTTATCGAAAAGGCCAAAAACACAAGTTGGTGGAAGAATACTTTAGTAGTTATCATAGCCGATCATGGTATTCGTCATCCATGGAATACACCCAGTTATATGCCTCTGAAGTTTCACATTCCCATGTTATGGTTGGGAGGAGCTCTTGCTGCGCACGATACTGTAATTCATACCTTCTGTTCACAGACCGACGTACCTAAAACCATTTTGCATCAGGTGGGACTTGATGACAAAGAACTTAAGTTTAGTAAGGATATTCTGTCCTCCCGGCCTCCGGCATACAGTTTTTATGTCTTTAATGATGGCTTTGGATACCTGAAAAAGGATTCGGTAGTTGTCTTTGATAATACGGCAGGCAGCATAATTTTTGAGGAAGGTAATGCTTCAGGTCATTTTCTTGATAAAGGGAAAGCCCAAATGGAGATACTCTCGGATGATTTTAACCGGAGATAACGAAAAAGAGGGTGTCTTAAAAGTCTATAATTGAGCGTAGTCCGGAGACTACGCTCAGCGCTCCGTATTGTAGTACAGGGTAGTGCGCTCGGCATAATTTATTCACTTGTCGTTCATGAGAACGCTTCGCTTAGTTACTCACTTCGTTAAGTTTTGGATTACGCCGTATCAAAGACTTTTAAGACATTCTCTAAAAGCATCTTCTAGTTTGTCATACTTTCAAACCTTAAAGGTAATTCTCCGTTTTTCAATACTGCAATCAGATTGTTAATCTCGTTTGCCGTAAAATTACCGGTTATTATGCATTCACCGTTGTTTACGCAGGATCGTACGATAGGCGCAGCATAAACTTTATTGTCAATGACGATAGCAACTGACTTTCCAAGGTTCCTGCCTGTTAAATCTTTCCAAAGGTCGGCTCCTTCCTTGTTAAAGGCCATGACGACACCTGTTTCCTTTGGAGTTGTTCCTGTTTTCCCGGCATCTTTAATTGTTTTTCCACTGATCGAATTAGTTAAGGATACAACGAATAATCCGAACTTTTTTTGATCATTAGCCTTTGCACCCCACAGGAATTTTACATCCAATGGCAATAAATCTTTTACAGCTTTTGAATTTAAGGATTTCATGATGATAGCAGTATCCTTTATTTCGGCTTGACCTATATTAGATCCATGGCCTGCGAAGTTTGTTTGAATTTCCAATAATTTCAGTATGTCCGAAAAATTTATTCCGCTTTCCAGGCGAGTCGTCGAATCCAGTTTACTCATAGTTTTTATTATATCCTGTTTATCAGGAACCGGACAAAAATAGACCTGCCCCCTGGCAAGAATGACATTACTGATATCCCGGAGACTTAACGAATCTCCCAAGTGTATAATTAATTGAGATCTTTCGTTGTTTTGATCTATTTCAAAGTGCTTGATTTGAAGTGCTCTCAGTCGTTTTGAAATAATCTCCTTTGATTCGGACAATCCTGTATTACTACTGGTTCCTAACGTCTGTAAAATGATTTCATGAGAGTTTTTATCCGAATTAGCCAGCGGATTGCATTGGAAGACGATGAGAATTAATAATATAATGATGATAATATATTTTAATGTTTTCATGGTATATAATTTTAGATGAAAAATATATGTACATTCAGCGTTTACAATACACTGAGATGTAAATGTTTATAAAAGATAAATTAACAGAAGGAGATACTCTCCGAATCAGGGTATCGCGGGAGAAGTTGCTGTTTTAGCGGTTTATCAAACAGTGGTTTGACATTAAGGTATTTGCAAAGGTTTTGATGTAAATTGCAGGAAACTGAATAGTCAAAAAACCTTTCAAATGAAGTCTTAAAAACGGGATTGATGGTTTGAATATCAAATGATATTTTGGTATGGGAGACTAAATCAATGTTTAGTGTAAGAATTGCCTGTGAACTGACCTTTAATTCAATTATATTGGAATAATGCTTGATCTGATTATCCGGCAGTCTTTGGTTTTTAAAGGCAAAAAGGAAACCAACTGCGATAATAATTATTATCGTGTTTAAGAAATAACCTTTATTTTCTGTCGAACGCTTCATTTGAATATCAAAGGTACATTTTTTTTCAAACTAACCCCTTTTTTTCAATAAGATCAAAAAAAATCTTTCTGTATGTGTCGCTAATCGGGATCAGCGCAGAGCCTATTTTAATCCTGTTTCGTTCGATGCTTTCGATCTTGTCAAGTGCTACCATATAGGATTTGTGAACCCTGCAGAAATTATTGGCAGGTAGTATCTCTTCGGCTTTTTTGAAATTTTGGAGTGTCATAATTTTTTTTGAAGGAGTATGGATCATCAGGTAATCACCCATACCTTCGATGTACAGTATTTCAGAAAATTTGAGTCTTTCGAGGTGAAATTCAGTTTTAACAAAAAAGTAGTCTTCCGTATTATTATTGGGTATAAAAATTTCCTTTGCGGGTTGAGTTGTATCTGCCTTAGAAG
>DATBXH010000019.1:0-2091 GCA_036514375.1 Bacteroidales bacterium
GAGTGATACGAATCCTATGATCCACTTTTCGAGCCTTCGATAAGTATTTGAAAGTAATAGAAATACAACTAAAGCCAAAACAAGTACAGAGCCTATTTTTACAGGAATTTTAAATAAAAGCTGTAAGGCAATTGCCCCACCGAGAATTTCGGCCAGTGAGGTCGACACAGAAGCAAGCATGGCAGAAAAAAGAAGGGGTCTGGAAAATCCGGGGCGCAGAAATTTATTGGCTGCCTCGCTAAGGCATAACCCAGTTGCAATACCTAGATGGGCTACGTTGTGCTGAAGTAGTATAAGCATAATGGTGGAAAGAGTTACCATCCACAATAAGGTATAGCCATAGGACGAACCTGCAGCCAGATTTGAAGCCCAGTTTCCCGGATCAATAAATCCCACTGTCACTAATAGTCCGGGTCCAATATATTTAATGATCTCAAGACCACTGAAAACCGGCTTATGTTCCTGTTTTAACCAATTTTTAAAGAATCCAAACATATTTGTTTACAGAAATTAATTAACGAATTCAGATTATCGTCTCAGTTTTCAAAGTTTAAAAATTTTCTGAAATAGTTATTCAAATTTTGAACTTTTAACCATGACTTAAACAAATGATTTACTTTCCAGGTTTACGGTTCCGATATGGTAATATAAAATTTCATAGATATAGACTTGGCGGAACCGGTTAACGTTTTGTACAGAAATACAGTTTTTCAGGCGAATATCCTCAATTTTATTCAATAATCTTGTAAACAGAATATTACAGCAAAAATTATAATTGGAACTATTTCGATAGGCAATTCTTATTTTTTATTTTTTACACGAACGATAAAAAGGAATTGACGAACACTCTTTTTTTATACATAAAAATTTGTAACAAAAAATAAATCAGAAAGTTATAACCTTTTTAAAACTCATTTCGTATACAAGTGCAAACTAAATTACTTTAATTATTAACTCTATTGTGTAATAACAAGTTTAAAACCTATTGAGATGAAACCATTGATTATCGAAGGAACAGGATATACACCAAAAGTTCAATTCCTACCCGAAGGCCAGTTATCAATAACAGGCAAATCGTTACCGGAGGATACGGCAAAATTTTACGAACCTTTACTGGAGTGGATTAATGAGTGTACTCTTGAGAAAATCAGTATTACCATACGCCTGGATTATATGAACTCCAGCAGTGCTCATCAGATCAGTAAATTTTTAATGTCGGTTAAGGATAATCCGAGTATTAAGGAATGCTTTGTTGAATGGTATTATGAAGCTGATGACGAAGATAGCCTTGATTTTGGTAAAGAACTCGAATATCTTACCGATTTCACATTTAAATTTTATCAATACGCTGAAGCTGAAGCTTAACGGTAAATAAAAAACGAGAAAGAAAGCCGGTAATTCCACCTGGAATTACCGGCTTTCTTATATGGTTAATTTTGTCCGATCCATCGTTGTACCTTAAAACTAACCAGTGATATTCCTGTTCCGATAATAGCTCCGGCAAGAACATCGAACGGATAATGCATTCCCAGGTGCATTCGTGAGTAACCTATAAAAGCGGCCCAGGAATAGGCAGGAACTATGACATACCATTTTGGATACATGAGGGTCAATGACGTAGCTGTGCAAAAAGCAGAAGTGGTATGTCCGGATGGAAAGGATGGGGTGAAATCATTCGAGAGACGTTGAATATCCGGATAAGTTGTATAAGGTCTCGGTCGGTTAATAACATATTTCAGAATTGTAGAAACCGACATGGAAGCGGTAATCGCCAGCCCTGATTTTAATCCGTTGTGTAAAGTAGTCCGGTTATCCGAAAGCTTGCCTACAGTCAGTAATGTCAAAGGAACAGCAATGCTGGTAGCCGTGACAGTTGTAGACATAACTTTACAGGTACCATCGAGCCCAACAGGACGGTTAAGATTTATTTTCCTCAAAAGATCAATATCAATATTCTGTGCCTTGACAGGCATAACCAGTTGAAGAATAAATAATACCGAAATAAGTTGGCGCATCATGTATAGTTTAAAAAAGCAACAGGATAATAATTTACGTTATCATCTACCACTTTTTTTAATTTTGATAATTAAC
>DATBXH010000020.1:0-5369 GCA_036514375.1 Bacteroidales bacterium
TGCCAATAGAAATGGTCATATTTTCCGGTGATTTTCCCATTTTTTCCGACAACCAGAAAACAAAAGATACGGAAATCTTTACTACCACCGGTGCTGTCAGATTTACAGCTTCACCCTCCATTCCTTCTGTTGCGATACCGCGAATGTCAGAACCATTCTGAAGTTCCAACCATTTTTTAATTTCCATGTATTGTCTTATGTTTAATATTTTAAGATTAGTGCCTGGAGCCTGGGCTGCAGCAATCCGGCTATAGCTTACGACTTTCGGCAGCTTTCCTGGATTTTTCTCCCAGATATCCGCCATGATGGCGTTTCGCATAATCTTCAACCGTAAATTTGATGCGTTTCATCATCATAACAACCAATGCATCGCCAATTACGGTCATTACAGTCGTAGAGGTTGTTGGGGATAAGCCAAGCGGGCAAACTTCAGCAGGTCCTCCTGTATTGAGACAAACTTCCGCCATCTGAGCCAATTCGGCGTTTGGATTACCAGTTAAAACAATAATGGGAATATGATTGTACAGACGTCCTGTAAGTTGAACGAGTTCAAGAATCTCACGGGTTTTACCGGAATTAGATATAAGCAGCAATGCATCATTGGGTTGCATAACGCCCAAATCTCCATGCTGGGCATCAGCCGGGTGCAGAAATACTGCAGGAGTGCCAGTTGAGCTAAAGGTGGTAGCAATATTGATGGCAATCTGACCAGCTTTGCCCATACCGCTAACAATCAACTTCCCGTGTTTTATATGAACCGATTCATAAATAATATCCAAAGCCTGTTCAAATGAATCATTTACAGGGATATTCTGAATCGCCTGAGCCTCGGTCTGTATAACTTTTCGTATTTCTTCTTTCATGTATAAATTTAATAAGCTTCAAAAGTAATACAGATTTTTGAAATCGATCACAACAATCTACATGTTCACCCCAAGGTTCAACCGGGAAAAATAATAACTTTACCGTTTAAATAAACCATACTTCAATTTTGCTTTATGTTAAGAAACAGATTATTATTATCTGTAACCATTCTAGTTGGCTTACTAAATTTTACTTTTGGGCAAAAAATTCTGAACAAAATTGCTGACAAAACCTGCGATTGCATTAATCAAAAAATAAATCATTATAGCGGTCCAAAGCCTGAATTATTTCAGGCCTGCCTAATAGAGGTAATCAATAACAATCTGAAACAGCTCGAAAAAGAGTATGGCAAGGGTGCCTTCACAAATAATAAGGAAAATGCACTTCTGATAGGAAAGGAAATTGGCAAATTAATGGTAACGAACTGCCCTGCTTTCCTCAATTTTTACGTTAACCAGGAAAGTGAAAAAGGGAAAGAAAATATCTCTCTCAGTTTGCAGGCATTTGATAAAATGGATTCCGGTCTATACGAAGAGGCTATTGTTCTCTACTCTAAAATAATCGAAGATAATCCAATTGATTACGATGCCTATAATTCGAGAGGTTACTGCTACTATTACAGCGGACATGTTTACCGGGCCATCAGCGACTATATTCACGCTACCGACATTAATCCTAAATTTGCAAAGGCTTATTCAAACATGGCCTTGGCAAAATACAGTTTGAACGATATGGCAAGTGCCATGGAAGATGCAAATAAGGCAGTATTGCTTGACACCACTCTTGCCGTGGGTTATAACAACCGAGGACTGATATTCTATAAAAATGAGCAATATGACTCTGCATATTTAGACTTTGCCAAAGCAGCCAGATTGAACCCAGCCTCAGGTATGTATGTTTACAATTCCGGCGTATCGCTCGAAGAACTCGACCGTAATCAGGAGGCACTAGACTACTTTAATAAGGCACTGAATTTAAATTATATAAATGCAGATATATACAACCATGTGGGAATCTCGCTTTATAAGCTTGAACGTTACAAGGAAGCCTCAGAAAGTTTTACCATGTGTATTGTTGCCGATAGCACCAACGCTACTTATTATGAAAACCGAGGCTCTTCGTACGAGAATATGAAGGATTACGAAAAGGCTTTGACTGACTATAATATTGCCCTAAGCCTGGACACTACCGATTGTCTTTCGTTTGTAAAACGAGGCAAGGTATTATTGGCTTTAAACAGAAAAAAGGAAGCCTGTAATGATTTCATGAAGGCTAATGAGATGAATTGTGAAGAAGCTAAAGATTTGATAGAAAAAAACTGCAAGTAATTATGAAAGCGATGCAATTAACGGGCATACGGGAAATGAAAATGTTTGATGTGCCAACTCCCAAAATTGTAAATGATACCGATGTCCTTATAAAAATGACTACCGTCGGAGTCTGCGGTTCAGATGTCCATTACTATACTACCGGAAAAATTGGTGATCAGGTAGTACGATACCCTTTTACTGTAGGACATGAAGGTGCCGGAATTGTTGAAAAAGTTGGTATGGCAGTATCTCGCGTAAAACCTGGCGACAGAATAGCTATTGATCCTGCCATGTCGTGCTGGCAATGTGATCAATGTAAATCAGGCAGACCACACACTTGCCGTAAACTTCGCTTTCTGGGATGTCCGGGGCAGGCTGAAGGATGTCTTTCCGAATACATTGTAATGCCTGAAACCAGTTGTTTTCTTATCAATAATGGACTAACACTTGACGAAGCTGCGCTATCCGAGCCTTTAACTATTGGAGTTTATGCGATAAAACTTTCTCAAATGCAGGCTGGGATGAATATTGGTATACTGGGCAGCGGACCAATAGGATTAAGTGTTTTAACTGCTGCTTTGGTTCGTAATCCAAACAAAATATACGTTACTGATAAACTCGATTACCGGTTGGATTTTGCCAAACGTTGCGGCGCATACTGGATAGGTAACCCAAACCGGAGTGATATCACTTTTGCGATAAAAAACCTAGAGCCTCTCATGCTCGATATGGTTTTTGAATGCTGCGGCCAGCAAAAAGCCATTGATCAAGCCATTACTCTTTTAAAACCTGGAGGAAAGCTTATGTTAATTGGTATTCCTGAAGTTGATGAAATCTCATTTCCTATTAGCGAAATCCGGCGAAAAGAAATTTGTATCCAGAATGTCAGACGTCAGAATGAATCGTTACACGATTGTCTCGACCTTTTAAGCAGTGGTAAAGTAAATGTAAAACATTGGGCTACGCATCGTTTTAATCTTAAAGATACGAAAGAAGCATTTGATATGGTAGCCAATTATAAAGACGGTGTAATCAAAGCGATGGTCGATATAGTGTAGGCAGAAAAGAAATGAATGAAAAAAGTTAAATAACCGTTTATCCTTTCATTCATTTTATTTTACGATCATCAATTTGGTCTTCATTGTTGAACCGTTAATATTAACTTTTACGATGTACATGCCCGAAGCAAAATCGGACATATCAAAGCTAAAACGGTTTGATTTGTTGGTAACCTGCACCTGACTCTTCTGCATCAATTTACCAACCAATGAATAAATCTCAATATCTGCGACTCCATCGTTAAAATTTGAAATAATAACATCAAACTGACCGTTGGACGGGTTTGGAAACAGTTCCAGGCTATTTGTCAACAGGTCAATGACCATATCGCCAGTAGCCCCGTTTGATCCGTCAACCTGCAACCAATAAGTTTTACCAGCCACTACCGGAATATTTTCGAGTAGAGAAGTGCCATCTGATGCAGACCGTCCTTCGTTGGCAGCCAGAATAGTATAATTGTACGTGTTACCTGAAACTATTTTACTATAAGAATCGGCATCATATACAGCTATCCGGTCGTTAAACCCATGTGTATCTATTGTGATTCGACCGCTTGTTGGTCCAAGAAAAGAAAACCATATTGTATTCTTTAGCAATGTTGTACTATTGCACCAGCTATTATTTGTATAGCAGGCCGAAAATGGAGGATGAGGCTCATTAGTTTGTGTTGTTGCACATTGATTTGAATATTGAGCACTTCTACCCGGCCATAGTCTGACAGAATTTTCAATATTATTGTTAGGTTGCATAACCACCTTCAAAAGAGCACTGTCGGCAGATTTACAAGTTCCAAAATTCCCTGCAACCTTTATCCAGGAACTAAACGTACCCGCTTTTTCGATATCCGACTTTAAGGTAAGATAAATACTGTCCGAATTAATGGAATAATTCATTTTATCAGTTCTTTCTATAGAAAAGGAATATTGAAGAGCTCCCGAAGCCTTAATCGGATAATTATTTACCACACTGCCGCAAAGAACGCTATCAGCAGGAATATTCGACAGGGAAACCTGGATATTATTCTTGGCAGTGATATAATCGTTTACCGTAACAGAGTCCTGCCCATAATTATTGGTCGCTTTAAGTGAAACAGTATAAATACCCTCAGAATTAAAAACGACTTGCGGATTTTTGGATACATCAGAGGTTCCATTAACATATTGGTAAGAAGATGGCGAAATTGTCCAATTCCACTGAGTGGGTTTATATTTGCTTGCATCGGTTAAATTAACTGTTGCACCTACGCAAACATTTGTAAGAGCCGTAGTAAAAGCAGATTTGGGCTTTATCCGGATATATGTACCCTCCAAGGATGTAGTTCCTGTGGCATCCGGATCGAGCCAGGCTTTCAATTGGGCTGTTGTGGATGAGCTATAATTCCATGAAAGAGACATCTTCCCATAATACGATTCGGTATTATCACCACCATGCAATTGACCAATAACATGCTTATTATCATCAAACAATGGCGATCCGGAGGAACCTGCTTCTACATTACCCACACTGAATTGAACTGCCCAATGCGTATTAGCCACAGTGGTGGAGATAACCTTACCATTATCGTCAGTCCAGCTAATAGAATAGGGATAAGTTGTAGGAGCATTATAATCCAGTGAAATACATTTAGGAGTGCCTTCCGGATGATGAATACAGGTTCCTTTCTGCGGGTTCCGGCTGCTTACATCCCATCCGGCAAAATAAGGAATATAAGAAGTTGGAGGTGTCTGATTTAGTAACAAAAGACAAAAATCCGAATATACATTCGTAGCCTTCAACGTAGCGCCTGATAATGTAATCGTGGCGCTGGCATCTGTGCCTGAGCATGTAGAATTCTCATAATTAAAATATGTTACCAATGTAGAAGCTTCATAGGCCGTACTAATACAATGATTTGCAGTTTGAAAATAAGGAGTTCCGTCCTCGCGTACATTATTAATAAGAAAGCCTGTGCAGTAATAAGCACTCTGTGTATCACTGAATGTCATGCGACATACACTATGTTTCTCATCCTGCCAATCTGTGCCCACAGGACAATTTATTCCCACTCTTGCGGTGGTGGCAGTGGTTGTAAGAATTGTTTGTATATCTCTATAAGCCTGTGAAATATAACCAATGGTCAAAGTTCCTGAAAAACTT
>DATBXH010000021.1:0-2405 GCA_036514375.1 Bacteroidales bacterium
CTTTAAGGTAATAGTAGATTGCCCAAATAAACAAAATGCTTGTGCAAACCGTTAGTGCTATAAAAAATCGACTTTGCCTGTTCGACGATTGATCTTTCCGGCCAGATAGATTCATAAAATAGCTTTTTGCTAATCACTTTAACCTGATTCATATAAATTTATGAAAATGAATTGAGAAATGCAAAAGGCGGAATAATTAGGCGTTCCATGCCGGAATTCTATTATAAGCCGGAAATTTGGCTTAGAAAAGTTAAGTCAACTAGGAGTTTAGAAAAAATGAGAATTTAGACTTATCCATTTAACTAAACCCTAATTGTTGTGTTATAATTTGTTAAATTTGCAATCCTTTTATAAAAAATAAATGACAGCAACAAAACCTGATATTAAAACAGAACTTGAAAAGAGGGTGTTAGTGCTCGATGGTGCAATGGGTACCATGATTCAGCGTTACAGGCTCAATGAGAAAGATATTCGCGGGAAACGTTTTGTTAATCATCCAATTGACCTTAAGGGCAATAATGATATTTTATCTTTAACGCATCCTGAACTGATATTGAGCATTCATGAACAATATTTGGAAGCCGGGGCTGATATTATTGAAACGAACACTTTCAATTCAAATGGGATATCTCAGGCAGATTATCAAATGGAGAATCTGGTTTACGAAATAAACCTGGAAAGTGCTAAACTGGCTCGTAAAGCTGTTGATAAATATATTGCAAAAGATCCTTCGAAGCCTCGTTTTGTCGCTGGTTCAATTGGTCCAACCACAAAGACTGCTTCAATGTCGCCTGATGTGAATGATCCGGGCTTTAGGTCGGTAAACTTCGATCAGTTAGTAGACGTATTCAGTGAACAGGTCAGGGGACTGATTGACGGAGGCGTAGACTTTCTGTTGCTGGAAACCTTTATTGACACGCTAAATGCGAAAGCTGCCCTTTATGCCATAAATGAGGTTAGCAGGAAAAGAGGCGAACGAATTCAGGTATCCGTTTCGGCCACCATTACCGATGCAAGTGGCCGTATTCTGTCAGGGCAAACTATCGAAGCATTCTTACATTCCGTTAGCCATATCGATTTGCTGAGCATCGGCATAAACTGTGCACTTGGGGCAAAGGAAATGAGGCCTTACATTGAAGAGCTTGCAAAGAAAGCTCCGATTTATGTAAGTGCGCATCCCAATGCCGGTCTGCCAAACCAGTTTGGAGGGTACGATGAAACCCCGGACCATATGGGCAAGCACGTACACGATTTTCTCGATCATCAGTTTGTAAATATTATCGGTGGTTGTTGCGGTACAACACCGGAACATATACATGAGTTTGCAAGGATTGCAGCCTCCATGTCGGTTCGTAAACCGGTTAAAGCAAATTTAGATACTCATCTTGCCGGCTTGGAACCTTTAACTATCAGTAAAGATGTTAACTTCATAAACATTGGCGAACGTACCAACGTGGCCGGTTCCAAGAAATTTGCCCGTTTAATTCGCGACGAAAAATACGATGAGGCCCTTGCCGTTGCCCGCGATCAGGTAGAAGGCGGCGCCCAGGTTATCGACGTGAACATGGACGATGCAATGCTCGATGCCGAAAAATGTATGGTGAAGTTCCTCAATCTTGTGGCATCAGAGCCTGAAATTGCCCGTTTGCCCATCATGATCGACTCGTCCAAGTGGTCGGTGATCGAGGCCGGGTTGAAGTGCGTGCAGGGCAAAGCCATTGTGAACTCCATCAGCATGAAGGAAGGCGAAGAAGTCTTTAAGAATTACGCCCGTAAGATCAGAGAATACGGTGCAGCCGTTGTGGTGATGGCTTTTGATGAAAGAGGTCAGGCCGACACGTTTGAACGCCGCAAAGAAATCTGCTCCAGAGCTTACAAAATACTGACGGAAGAAATCCACTTTCCGCCACAGGATATCATTTTCGATACCAACGTGCTGGCCATCGCCACCGGTATCGAGGAACACAACAATTATGCCGTAGACTTTATCAAGGCCAGCGCCTGGATCAAGGAGAACCTCCCACATGCCAAGCTGAGCGGCGGTATCAGCAACCTATCGTTCTCTTTCCGTGGCAACGATACGGTGCGCGAGGCCATGCATTCTGTCTTTTTGTACCACGCCATCAAAGCCGGGCTGGATATGGGGATAGTGAACCCCGGCATGTTGCAGGTATACGACGAGATACCCAGGGATATGCTTGAGTTGGTGGAAGATGTGGTGCTCAATAAGCGTTCCGATGCTACCGAACGTCTTATAGAGTTAGCTGAAAAAGTAAAAACGCAAGGCGAAAAGTCGGTCGTTGTAGCTGAAGAGGAATGGCGTAAGGGCACTCTTCAGGAACGAGTAACACACTCACTTGTAAAGGGTATCGACAGCTACGTTGAAGTTGATATGGCAGAAGCCC
>DATBXH010000022.1:0-10750 GCA_036514375.1 Bacteroidales bacterium
CAGATATTCTAAACATCTTCCTTCCGAATCGAAGTATTCAGCAAACTCTATCAGGTTTTGACCTTTGAATAATTTCATGTATCCCTTGATTTTGTTGGGTACAAATATATGTATTTATCTAATGACCTCTATAATTTATATTGTTTAGAAAATTTTAAGCATGAGGAAATTGCTCAAATCCTGAATATTGACATTGCCACATCGAGAACCCGCTTAATGCGGGCTCGCCAATATATACAAAAGGAATTGTATGAATTGAGCATTATTAGATTGAGTATCTGAATTTGATGGACGAAAAGAAAAATAACATAGAGGAGCTTTTTACCAGAAGATTTGAAAATTTTGAAGTAAAATCAACGGAAGAAGAATGGATTAGACTTAATGCCAGGTTAAGTAAATCTAATTTTCTGAGATTTAGTTTTGTTACATTTAATATTTATTATCTGGTAGTAATAGCAGCCTTTGCCGGAACTGCATCTTTTATGAGTATTAAGAATTATCATTTATCACAGGAAGTAAAGAGGCTGCAGCGTTCTGTGATAAACTACCAACAAAGGGAACAAGAAAAGCAATTACCACGTCAACGCAGCGATTCAACAAAATTTTTACCACCGGCAAAAGAGACATTGGAATCAAAAGAAACTTCAACTGATCATAAAAATCATATAAAACAGAATAAGGGGCAGCCTGTGGAGCCCGCTCCATCTGTACAGAATAAGGTAGAGACGGAAGCTTTTAAAGTTTTGAAAGATTCTTCGAAAACTTCTTTGCCCAATATTACAGTAGTTGATACCATGGAAAAAAGTAAAGCCAGGAAAGTCAAAAAAATTTTAGTGGTTAAGCCAAAGACTGTAATAATAAAGGATACCGTGGTAATTACCAGGTCCCTGAACAAAAAATAAGATAAGATATTTTTCACAGTTCTTCAGATTACAATTAGGTAATTAATAGATATTTGATTTACATGAAGGTTTTTGGTGTATATTTTATATTAGCAATAATTATCAATCAGCCGATTAAAGCTCAAGCTAAAAATGAAAAATTCGAACCTTCGGATACTATTCATGAGAATGTTTTATATGAGTATGATACCGTATATGTTGCTCCTGACACGTTGAAATTAACGGATACAATCATTCATTATAAGCCTAATCCCAATCCCAATCAAATTAAACCATCCCATAGTTCTACTTTTTTTGACAAGATTAATATCCTTAATAATATGAGCGATAAATGGACTGTTGGCATAGGACTCGGTTCATTTGTTTCCGGTTTATTTGAAAAAGGTAATGTTGTCGATTCCTTTTCAACTAAGAGAACTATCAACTATATCTTTGATATTCATATCAGCTATCAGTTAAACCGTTTTAAATATACTGTAGGGGTGGGATTTTCTCCTATTCACGAACGGCTTTGGTTTGCAGCTGATAGATTTTCAATTACTTCTCTTACCGGATCCGGTTCATATGATTCAATTCGTGTTAAAAAAGATTGTGTTAGTGATAACTATTTCAATTATGTGAATGTTTTTTTTAGCATGTCGCATCGATGGGGAAATGTGAAGCAAAAAGTCTATGTTGGGGTCAATACTTTTATATCCGAAGATTTTCTGATAAATTACAATGCTGTTTTGCCTGCCGACCAGGTAATCAAAATTAAGGATTCTTCAGTACGAAAAGCTGGGACCAGAATAGGTGTTTTTCCATGTGTCGGGTTTAGGTCTAAGAAAAATCTGAATTTTGCTGTTGGCCCATTTTGTTGGTATTCATTGGTAGACAATCACAAATATCCCTTTAGTGATCGTTTGGTGCTTGGAATTGAATTTAAAATTCAATAAAAAGTTAATTTTTTTTGGGAACGTTTTAGATTTTTTGCGTCTATGAGGTAAAGTAGCTTAAAATATAGTTTATTAAGCAACGTTAAAAATATACAAACCAATAATTTAACAATGAATCTGGAATTTAAGACCAGTTTTACTGCGATTTGTTTATTATGCATTTTGACATGTTCCTGCAAGAAACAGACAGGAGACCAGGGGCAAGGTCAGGTTGAAGTTAACTTTTCAATCACAGACCTGAAGAGCGCCTCATTATCAAATGCAGATACACTTTTGTCTTCAACCTTAACAACCGTGGTTGTATCTATCGAGGATCTGAATAGTAAAGTTGTTAAAAACTCGGAGAAGGTTGATTTGTATAACATGAATGGAAGTTATATAAGCAAGCCCCTTTCACTAACCAATGGTAACTACAAACTAACCCGCTTTTTAGTTCTCGACTGGAAAAATAATGTGGTTTATGCTGCGCCTTTACAGGGTTCTTCCAAAGCGGGTTTAGTTGAAAATCCTTTGCCGTTGACATTTAGTATAAAAACCAATACAGTAACTAAATTGAACCCTGAAGTAGTTAATGCTGCAGAAAGTTTGCCCGAAGATTTTGGATACGCCACGTTTACTTTTGATGTAGCCAAGACATTTGATTTTAAGGTAGGTACGTTTATTTACAACGATACGATAAAAAATTATATGTTAGCTTCTTCAACGATATCTGTTTATGCTGATACGGTATCCGTGTTTTCAGGAACATTAACCGCCAGTTCAAACGGAGCTTTGGTAACTGTTTACGATAGTTTGGGAATTACCAATAAAATCACCTTACCGGAACGTTATAATAAATTTCTGGTAAAGATATCGAAACCTGGCTATTATGCATATAGCCAGTCCTATACAAAAGAAGAATTAAAACTGCATTTAAGGAGCGTGGATAAAGGTCCCCTGGTGGTAATTCTTGAAAAAGATCCACTTTTTGGCTTAGTTGCCTATTACAAATTTAATGGGGATGTAAAGGATTACAGTGGGAATAACAATAATGGAACCTATTACGGGAGAGGAATATATAGTACAGGATATAAGTCAGATACCAATGGTGCGATTGATTTGAACGGGTCGACTGATTATGTTGCAGTAAACAATTCGACGCTATTAAATCCGAAACAAATTTCAATATGCGCGTGGTATTATGCCTATTCATTTAACGGTTGTGGGGCAAATTCATTAGTTACAAAAAGGAAAAATCTGGGGAGTTCTATTCAATATCAATATCATCTTAATGTACTAAGTGACTCATATGGAGGCAATCCTTCTGATCCACATATGCGCCAATTCGGCTTTAATATTACAACCGATAAAGGAGCCTACCCTATTACAACTACCGGAACTGGTAATTATTCATTTAAATATTTCCAGTATCAATTGTATGAATGGAACTTCATTGTAGGGACATTTGACGGTGATTCCATAAAGTTATATGTCAATGGAGATTTAAGGGCTTGGGGATCAGCAAAAGGCAATCTCGTACAAAGCACTACTAATGTACATATTGGAAATTTTGAAGGTTTATCCGAATCGTATTATTTTACAGCAGGACGAGTGGATGAGGTGAGGATATATAACCGTGCTTTAACTAATTCAGAGATATTAAGTTTATATAAACAATAATAAAGATAGGCCTTCTCTAACCGACAGAATTTTAATTATTGGTTTTTAAGAGGTTATCATTTAACATCGATACAGAATGTCTTACTGGAATGAATGTATCGTTAGGCGTACTTGGAAAGTTAATGGGAATAAGAGTTTATGGCTGAAATATTACATCAGCCTTCATACTTTATGAAAAAAACGCCTTCTTAAAGTCAAGGTTAACGCACTATCTTTCATTAAATAACCCCAAAAAGACTCCCGACATCGTTACTCGGAGCGTCGACATCGTCACTCGGAGCATCGACATTGTTACTCGGAGCATCGACATCGTTACTCGGAGCATCGATATCGTTACTCAGAGCGTCGACATCGTTGCAAAAAGCATCAGCATCGTTGCAAAAAGCATCGGCATCGACGCAAAAAGCATCGATGTCGATGCTTTTTGCGTCGATTTAACCATATCATTTATCATTCGGTTGCTAATTATAAGTTATTGTGAATTTTCAGGAAACTAATTATCTTTCGCCGTTATTTGCCAATAAAATGAGGTATAGTAGATGTTGCCTGATTGCTCTTGTTTTTGTTTTAGGTGCTTTTTTTAATTTTACATCTTGTAGAAAGGACTCAAAATGTAATTGTTCTGCAGATACCATTAAAATTGCAAAAATTTTTCAGCCGGATGGTTCGAATGGGAAAGACGCTGTTATTGAATCAATTATTCCTGATCAGAACAACGGAGGCACATCTCTTTTTACTTTATTTGCCTGGACTACCAATGGAGAATTCGACACTGCCCGATCTTTAATCGAGTTTAATCTATCTTACATTCCACCTCAAACTAAAATAAAGAAGGCTGAATTATCATTATATTGGAAGCCTTTTGGAAACTTAACCGATCAGACAGGAGAAAATGCTTTTTCGATTTATCGCATTACCCAACCTTGGGATGAAGCCACAGTTACATGGAACAATCAACCATCAACAACAGATTTATATAAAGTAATGGTGCCGAAAAGCACCTCTATTGATCAATCATACTTAAATATCGACGTGACGTATCTTGTACAGGATATGATTGACGACCCTTCAACCAATTACGGCTTTATGTTAAAGCTTGATACCGAATTTCCTTATCGGCTGGTTGTTTTAGCTTCAAGCAATGATTCGGACAAAACAAAACACCCCAGGTTGGTGATCTATTACTGATTATTTCAATAACTCTTTATAAAGAAGCTTGTTGTTGGTATCAGCACTGAACAAATTTTTATGCATTGTGTTATACTCCGGTTTATAAGACTTTAAAAAGGAGGATATATGGCATATACGTTGGAAATAGGAAAGAAAGCTCCGGACTTTTCTTTAATGTCTACGGATGGCAGAATATATAATTTGAAAGATTTTGATCAGCACAAGTACCTTGTGGTATTTTTTACATGTAATCATTGTCCTTATGTGATCGGATCTGATGAGATAACAAGGCAGGCTGCTGAGAAATTTGCATCAAAGGATGTAAAGTTTGTAGGAATAAACTCGAATAGTTCCAATACTTATGAGGAAGATAGCTATGAGCATATGATTGAAAGAATGAATAAATACCATTTCCCATGGGTTTATTTATGGGATTCAACACAAGTTGTTGCTCAGGAATATGGAGCTCTCAGAACACCTCACTTTTTTGTATTCAATGAAGAACGTGAACTTGTTTATACCGGACGAGGTGTTGATAATCCGAGAGAAACTGCAAATATGACTGTGAATGATCTTGACAGGGTATTGACTGAATTGATAGAGGGAGAGCCCGTCAGTATTGCGGTCACTAACCCTGTTGGTTGTAATATCAAGTGGGAAGGTAAAGATAAGCACTGGATGCCTGCCGAAGCATGCGATTTGGTATAGAATCTTGTTTATTAAATAAGTTACAAAGGTACATAAAACGAAAAGTGAATTGGCAATTGCTTCAAAAACAACTTGCCAATTTACTTTCTATAAGCTGCCAAATAGCTTCCTAAAGTCGGCATTCAAATGATATACGTAATTAGTGCATAGTATCTTTGACTTTCTGATCTTTATAGTAAGTTTCCCTTTTTTACCCGTTTTATAGAAGATTATTTTATAGGTTGATTTTGATAGAATCCGATTACTTATAAAAATTTCACCACCAATCAATGCCGGATAAGTAAATGGTAGGGCTAACAAAGCGATATCAAAATCGATAATGCTTACAAATGCAACCGGGATAGGCAATTGTATGAGGTAAGGGAAAATGTTCCTTTCAGTAGCTGAAGCTTGCGAGAGAAACTTCCAGATTTTATAGATTTCAGCGTTGTCAGTGCTTTCAACGTATTTTTTAGGGAATATCCGATAATCCTTAATGACAACTTTCCAGAATGTTTGTGTATAAATCCCGGAAGTATAAAAGGAACATAATGAATCAAATGCAAGATTTTCTAATTTCTTAAAATGTTCCGGATCGGATGAAACAAGAGGTTGCCCGTTCCATTTCCTTGATTTGAATTCTGCTAAATCAGCTCCGGTCCATTCTAAAACTTTATTAAGCCGTTTGTCCATATAATTGGAATATCCAAGATTCCTGCTGTTGTTAAATGAACTGTCCGGCTTTCCGGATATAAGTGTAATACTTCCCGGCTGAAACTGAAAGTTGTTATTTTTGATTTCTATCTTTGAAAAATTTCCAATGTATTTTTGGTGAGATAGCTTTAATGTATCAAAGGAAGTAGTCCAGATGCCACTTATATTTGAGTGATTATATTCGACAAAAATAATAGAATCCTTCAACGCTGCAGTTACAATTCTTCGTCCGGTTTCACCATGAAGAGCAGTAGATATTTCCGACGCCCCCATCATGGGGAGCGGAAGCAAAAGAAGGCAAAATAACGATAATCTGATTTTTGACATTCGAGATTATTTGTCGAATTGTTTTGCTTTTTCCCAGACTTCATTCATCTGGTCCAAAGTCATGTCATGCAGCGATTTTCCTTGTTTTATAGTTTGTTCCTCCAGGTAATTGAATCGATTGATAAACTTTTTATTCGTACGTTCCAGGGCAATTTCCGGATCTATATCATATAAACGAGCTGCATTCACCATAGAAAAGAGGAGGTCGCCAAACTCTGCTTCCATCTTTACTTTATCTTCTACTTCAATTTCCCTTTCAAGTTCGTGCAACTCTTCTTTCACTTTATCCCAGATCTGGCTTCTTTCGTCCCAGTCAAAACCTACGGAACGGACTTTGTCCTGAATTCTGTGCGCCTTCACCAGCGCCGGTAAGGATTTTGGTACACCAGCCAGTATAGATTTATTTCCTTCCTTGATTTTAAGATTTTCCCAATTCGTTTTCACTTCTTCATCGTCTTTTACACTAACTTCACCGAACACATGCGGATGACGAAATATAAGCTTCTCACAAAGGCTGTTGATAACATCGGTAATGTCAAAATCATTGGTTTCCGAAGCTATTTTTGCATAAAATACTATATGGAGCAGGATATCTCCAAGCTCTTTTTTGATATCAGTTAAATCGTTCTCAATGATGGCTTCTGCTAATTCATATGTTTCTTCAATGGTCAGATGACGAAGGCTTTCGATGGTCTGTTTCTGATCCCATGGGCATTTGGCCCTGAGTTCATCCATAATGTTCAGTAATCGCTCGAAAGCCTTTAATTTTTCATTCATTATGATTATGTAAAAGGGTTATATGATTTTCAACGAAATGACGAAGTGAAAACAGTTTTCTAATCAATTAACTATTTATTTACTTTTCAAAAAGTTAATAATATTGTTTTCGATTCGTTTCAAAACATCGGATGCATCACCTTTGACAAATTTATCGCCAGTAATGTTTTCGAAGAGCTCGATGTAACGTTCCGAAACCTGGCTTACAAAAGTATCTGGCATGTCTGGCACATATTGTCCTTCCTGCCCCTGAAAGTTGCGTTCCATAAGCCACTGGCGGACAAATTCCTTTGACAATTGTTTTTGTTGCTCGCCTTTCTTTAAGCGGTTTTCGTAACCCTCTGCATAGAAATAACGCGATGAATCGGGTGTATGAATTTCATCAATGAGGTAAATTTTACCATCTTTCTTACCAAATTCATATTTAGTATCAACCAGGATCAGGCCTTTATCAGCTGCCATTTGTGATCCGCGTTCAAATAATGCATATGTGTATTTTTCTAACATTTCATAATCTTCTTTCGAAACCAAACCGGATTTGATAATTTCTTCACGGGAAATATCAAGATCGTGTCCCTCTGATGCTTTGGTGGTAGGAGTTATAATTGGTTTGGAGAATTTTTCGTTTTCACGCATTCCTTCCGGCATTGGAACTCCACAAAGTAAGCGTTTGCCCGATTTATATTCACGCCAGGCATGTCCGGTGAGATATCCGCGAATAACCATTTCAACTTTAAATGGTTCAGCCATGTGTCCAATGGTAACCATGGGATCCGGAACTGCAATTTTCCAGTTCGGAACAATATCGGCTGTTGCATCCAGAAATTTTGCTGCAATCTGGTTAAGCACTTGTCCCTTGTAAGGTATACCTTTAGGCAGTACCACATCAAAGGCTGAAATACGGTCAGATACTACCATTACAAGATATTCATTATTTATATTATAAACATCGCGCACTTTGCCAATGTACAGTCCTTTTTGCCCCGGTAACGAGAAATCGGTTTTTACAATTGCCTTAGCCATATATTAAAGTTTTAAGTTTAAAGTTCGAAATCGTGTTCAAAGATAGAGGTTAGTTTTTATTCAACGATTAAAAAAAGCATAGGTTCAAAAAAGATCGTATAATAGTAAATTCATGGGTTGTATTACATTCTATTTTTGTTCTTCTTTTGTATCCTGTGCCTTGTCATAAGCATCGATTATCCGACTTACAAGCCGGTGCCTGACAATATCACGGTTGTCGAGGTAAATGATGGATATTTCATTAATATTTTTAAGAATACGCAGGGCATAGCTCAACCCTGAATTAGCTTTGTTGGGAAGATCTATCTGTGTAAGGTCACCTGTTACAATAAACTTCGCATTTTTTCCCATTCGCGTAAGAAACATCTTTAACTGATTAATCGTCGAATTTTGGGCTTCGTCAAGGATTACGCATGCATTATCCAGCGTCCGGCCACGCATGTATGCAAGCGGAGCGATCTGGATCGTACCATCTTCCATAAGAGTTTCAAGTTTCCGTTGGGGAATCATATCGTGTAAGGCATCGTATAGAGGCTGAAGATATGGGTCAAGTTTTTCTTTTACATCACCGGGAAGAAATCCAAGATGTTCACCAGCCTCCACAGCTGGCCGCGTTAGTATAATTCGTTTGATGGCCTTATTTCGAAAAGCCATAACCGCCAGGGCAATAGCAGTATAAGTTTTACCAGTTCCGGCAGGTCCGATAGCAAAAAGCAAATCATTTGTCTTAAAGTCTTCTGCCATCTTTCGCTGGTTCACGGTACGGGCTTTTACAGGCTGACCATTGTTCCCATAAACAATGACATCATCAACAAATTCGCTAAGCTTTAAAGCCGCTTCAACATCATCGTTTAAGATATGTTCAAGATCAGTATCGCTGATGTTATTGTATTTCTGGAAATACGATATCATCAGGTCAATCTTCTTCTCGAAATTTTGTACTTCGGCTTTTTCACCCATGGCCTTGATTTCGTTTCCCCTGGCGACTAATTTTAATCGGGGAAAAGCATTGCGTATCCGTTCATATCTCACATTGTTAACACCATAAAGGGCTACAGGATCAACGCCTTCCAGATAAATCATTTTTTCAATCATGCCTTGTATTTGTGCTTCTATAATATTTATTTCAAATCAAAAGTGCGTTATACTACCTTTTGCCCAACTTTTTTGTCAAGTATTTGGGCGTTTTATAAAATTCGTGTAGGTTTGGCTTGTACAAAATAAGTTCATTTTTTTTACCGGGAAAAATTTATGTTTGGATGGAAGTTATTCGTATCATATTCTCTTTAATGTATGTCCGCTCTTATAACTACGTTTATATAGAAATTGATTTTCATTCGTTTACCCCGGCCCTAAAGGGAGCGAGCGAAAATCAATTTCCTCCCTTCAGGGCTGGGGTGAAGAAATTGATTTTCCATGATATCCTGATAAAATAGTTATAAATGCGGACACTCATATTCTCTTTTTTAGTTCATGCATGAAGAGATGTAAATACAAAGATTTTCTTATAAGGAAAGTTAAATTTATGTCAATTCCTTTACTCTAGAAATGGCCATCATAACACTGACTACAGATTGGAAATCAGACGATTATTATACTGCTACAGTGAAGGGATGTATTCTCAGTCACTGTGAGTCAGCGAATATTGTTGATATTAATCTGAGAGTGAATCCGTTTAATGTTGCTCAGGCAGCTTTTGTTTTACAGAATTCTTTTCGTCATTTTCCGGTTGGAACTATTCATATTCTTGATGTAAATAGTGAATCATCTGAAAGGATGCCGTATATTGCCATTAAGTTTGACGGGCATTATTTTGTTGGTACCGATAATGGCGGATTCGGACTAATTTTTTCTCATGATATAGAAGTCGCAGTTCGCATTGAAAAGTTTAAGCAACAATCCTATCAAACTTTTCCCGCACTGAATGTTTTTGCACCGGCTGCGGCTTTTTTGGCTAACGGTAATAATATCAACAACCTGGGAGTGAAACTGGAAACGATCAACAGACAAACACCCATTCTTCCGACCATTGGGGATTCATTTATTGCAGGAAGTGTAGTGTACATTGATTCGTACCAAAACGTAATTACTAACATATCACAGGATTTGTTTGAGCAAGTCGGTAAAGGTCGTCGTTTTGAGATTCTTGTTCAAAGCAATCACTATAAGATTGCCAGGATAAATAAGACATATAATGAAACCAGCAGCGGAGAATTGCTGGCTGTATTTAATTCGACCGGTCTCCTGGAAATAGCCATTAACAAAGGAAATTTAGCTGAGCTACTCAATTTAGGCATAAATTCAAATATCAGAGTGAAATTTCTTGGAGAGGGCTGAGTCTGACCCGGCTTTGACAGATTTGGAGAACTCGTGATAAAAATGATTATAAAGATTCAAGAAATCGTAAGTTTGATTAGGATATTTTTATATTTGTATAACTAACGTTAAAATCCTGTTATTTATGAAAAAATTTTTTTACTTACCAATTTTAGTTCTTTCAATTAGTATTATTGTAAGTTGTAAAAGTAAGACTCCTCAGGCAGCCAACGATACGGC
>DATBXH010000023.1:0-2192 GCA_036514375.1 Bacteroidales bacterium
TTGCTCGAAAACTTCTAGTTTCAAGCCTGTTATGGCTAAAAACTGTTTCTGGTTGTTTTTAAGGTCTCGGTAATTTTGCATGAGTTTCTTGCAAAGTAACCAATTTTATATCATATAATTGTAACTTATATAATGACTATTGGGGAATGAAATTTTACAGATTGAGCAGATTAAATGAAACAGATGTTTTTCAAATAAAGCAAACGGGCCTAATTCATTGAATTGTTTATAAGATTTTGTTTTTTTTGTTAGTAGTTACTCTTGTGGTTAGGCAGGGTTTGGCTCAAACAGCCAAACCCTTTACTTTTTATTCCTTTGCCAATACCACATCGTTTATTTTGCTGGGAAACCATACTTTCATGACATCCATTCCGCGATTATCCCAAATATAGTAAGGAATCGCAATGAATCTTTGCTTGCCTGACTGTATGGAAAGTCCGTCACCAGAAGGGATGAACTTTATTCCTTCTCCGGTTATTTCTTCAATTCCCTTTAGTTTGTCGGGAACAAAAGAGGCAGACAGTTTAGTGCTGTCAGGAATGATCAGGTTGTTGAGCTTTCCATCATTATCAACCCCTTCGAGGCAATAGACAATAGGACCACGTTCCAGCGCAATTTTCCCTTTATCCGATTCTATTTGTGAATTTGCTACTACCCTTCGAACATTCATCGGAATGTTATATTCGATGACATCTCCTTTTTTCCATTCCCGTTCGACCACTGCATATCCGTTTTCCGTTTTGTAGTTGATTTCTTTTCCGTTAACCTTAACGGAGACAGGTTCGGTAACCGGAGACAGGAACGAATACAGATCGCTGGGCACAGGCTGGTTTCGGGCCCACCCCGGAATACGGAGACAGACATCAAACGTTTCCTTTTTTGAAGGAGTGAGGGATATCTTTACTGTTCCATCCCAGGGATATTGCGTTTGCTGGCTGATCTCAACCATGTTTTTAGTTTCGAGATTGATTTTAGTAGAACTGCCAATAAAAAGGTTTACGTACAGGCTGTTTTGCTTTTGGGCATAGATATAACCGGGAATAGATGGTAGAAACCTGCATAAATTAGTGGGGCAGCAGGAGCAGTCGAACCAGGGTTGGCGGGTTAAGGTTCCGCCGCTGTTAAATTTGAATTTCAGATCACATTCCAGCGGGTTGGGATAGAAGAATGTTTTTCCATCCAATCCTACTCCGGCTATGACATTGTTATATAAACTCCGTTCCATGACATCGATATATTTGGCGTCGCCGTGTAGGAGGAACATACGGTAGTTCCAGTAAACATTGGCAATGGCTGCACATGTTTCATTATACGCCGTCAGGTTGGGAAGTTCGTAATTATCGCCAAACCGCTCTCCATCGTGTCTGGCACCGATGCCGCCGGTAATATAGAACTTTTTGGATACCATGTTATCCCATATTTTATCAATGGCGTTGATGTAATCCTGGTTTCCTGTTAAAGCCGCTACATCGGCTACACCGGAATACAGATAACCTGCCCTTACGGCATGGCCCACAGCTTCGCTTTGTTGAATTACGGGAGCCTGATCCTGTGAATACGAACGTTTCGGATCGATCTTTTTACCCCTGCAATCGATAAAGAATTTTGCCAGATCAAGGTACTTCTGTTCCTTCGTAATTCGGTAGAGGCGGACCAGCCCCATTTCAACAATTTCGTGACCGGGTGCATCGTTTCGTTTACCTGGGCCAAATACGCTTACCAATAAATCGGCATTTTTCAATGCAATATTTAAGAAGTTACGTTTGCCCGTTGCCAGGTAATGTGCAGAGGCAGCTTCAAACAAATGACCTGAATTATATAACTCGTGACTTAGTTCCGACTCCTTTACCCAACGTTCTTTCCCTGACCAAGGATGAGGATGTTCCGGGTCTATGGTCCGTGCAGTATACAGGTATCCATCCGGTTCCTGAGCCTGGGCGATGATGTTGATAAGGCTGTCCACATATTTATCGAGTGCAGGATCGGGGTGTACGGACATCGAGAATGAGGCACCTTCAATAATCTTATAAATATCCGTATCGTCGAACGGGAAGGTGGTCAGGAATTTCCCCGTCTTTTTGGCCGCATTGACAAAGTTCTGAACCCTGCCGGTTTCCTCACACTTTTTAAAAGATGAAGGAATGGTTACTGTCCGGTTCGTTTCTATTTTAGGCAACCAGAACTGGTCGTTA
>DATBXH010000024.1:0-3655 GCA_036514375.1 Bacteroidales bacterium
GAGGTTACAAAGACGATCATTAAAAGAGGACCTTATGCAGAATATGCTGAAAAATATCTCAAATTGACAGATGTACCCCTTAAGGACTCTGAAACTTTTGCTGTTTCAAATATAAAACTTCAAGCTCAGGCTGAGGCTGACCCTGCTCAATATTATACTGTTACTTTTAAGACTTTCCCTGATAAACTTCAGAATTTGTTTATGGTATCTGAAAACGGTGTAATTCTTGATTTTGCTGATTCCTGGCAGCATGTGAACAGCAAAAGTTTTGTTAAGGGCTCTGCTGGTCAGCCGATGTTCGATCCAAACCTTTTGGAGGAAACCAGTAAGGAAAAGGTTGACACGCTTTATAAAACTGTTATGACGGATTCAACATTTGTAAGGATCCCGGTTTTTAAAAAGCAGATTCAGGCAAAATCTGAAGAAGAAATAATTCAGGAAACAGCCAATCAACTGATTAAAACCAGAAGACACAAAATAAAGATCTTACGGGGGGAGTACGACTTTCATCCGGATGGACCGGCATTAAAAGTGATGGTTGATGAATTGAGTAAGTATGAAGAGACCCTGCTTAGTTTATTTACAGGTACACGTGTTGTTGAGCGATTACATTATTCATTTATTTTTGTTCCTCAAGTCAATGCTATGTCAAAAGATTTGTGTTATTTTAATCAGGAAAAGGGAATACTTAATGAAAAAACAATGCAGAGTTCAGTGTTTTCAATTCATCTGACAAAGGAGACAGAACCTGCAAAAGGTATTTTGCCGGATAGAACTAAGAATGCATTGTATGTGAGAACTCCGGTTATGGCCGACATTGATGTGAAACTTGATGATAAAAGCGTTTTCACGACCAGAATTCCGGTCTATCAATTGGGATCGGTTATGGTGATGCCTTTAAATTAGCAGCGAATAATATTAACCCAATTCTTACATTAGCAAATTAAAATAATGATAAAAGCCGACACATGGCATATATTGTTAATGGTCCTATTCACACTACAGGTGCTAATGCTTAGAATGGGTAATCCCGGGCTGTAATAGATTTTATCTTTAATTTAAAACGCTATTGCATTAATCGGGATTAACAGATCTTGCAAAAAAGGATTTGTCGGAGGTGGACACTTATTCTTTGTTCATTGGTATTTTACGTCAAAAATAATTATGACCAACAATTTTTATATCGAGGTTAATTACCATCAACGAAATCGCGAAGGTGAGCGCATCTCCGGAGATGTTTTTTTGTCTAAACGTATCCCCGAAGAGAATCGTGTAATTGCGATTCTTTCCGATGGTATGGGACATGGCGTTAAAGCAAATGTGCTGGCTACACTTACTTCATCCTTGGCATTGAACTTTACCAAAGAACACAAAAAAGCCAATACCATTGCAGAAACGGTAATGAAGGCCTTGCCCGAGTGTAGTGACAGGAAGATGAGTTACTCTACTTTCACCATTGTGGATATCGAATTTGATGGGACTACGCAGATTATCGAATATGGAAATCCGCAATGTATAATCTTTCGGGGCGAAAAGATATTTGAACCGGAATGGCAGTGCGTTATTTTAACTGGCACCAATGCCGGGAAGGAAATAACAGTCTGTAGTTTCCAATCCAGAAAGGAAGATAGAATTATTTTTTTCAGTGATGGTGTTTCGCAATCAGGGACTGGAACTGTCAAATATCCAAATGGATGGGGACGCGATAATATATTGGAATATATTGAAAAGTTAATATCCAATAATCCATCAATTTCCGCCAAGAATCTTTCGGCAAAACTTGTAAATATTGCCTTTCAGAATGACCAATATATTTCACTTGATGATATTTCATGCGCCACCATTTATCTTCGTGAACCCAGACGGCTTTTGCTTTGCAGTGGTCCCCCAGTCGATCCGGTTAACGATTCCGAGATGGCAGGTATAGTCTGCGATTTTAAAGGGAAAAAGATCATTTGCGGAGCTACTACGAGCGATATTATTTCAAATCAGCTGAATATTCCAATCACAGAGGGGCAAAAGTTTGACGATCCGGACCTTCCCCCCATATCATACATGAATGGGATTGATTTGGTAACAGAGGGCATCCTCACGCTGAGTAAGGTAAGCCAGCTTTTACAACAATATCATATACAAAATAAGAGGGGAAAAGGGCCTGCTGATCAGGTAATAAAGCTACTGCTGGAGAGTGATGAAATACACCTGCTCATTGGTATGCGCATAAACCAGGCTCACCATGTACCCGGACTTCCTCTGGAGCTGGAGGTCCGTCCGACTATCGGCCGACGCATTGTGCGCATGCTGGAAGATAAGTTTTTAAAAGAAGTATATATAAAATTCATGTAAAAATTTTAATAATAGATTAAACTGCATATAAATCAGATTATTAATGAGCTATTATTATAGAGAACTTAGGGAAGATGATCTTCCTGATATTGCTGCCATTTATAATTATTACGTTTTAAATACCTCAGTTACCTTTCATACCCACCAACTCCTGCCTGATGAAATGCGTGACCTCGTATTTTTTGATAATCCTAAATACAAGACATTTGTAATCGCTGATGATCGTAATCTGTATGGCTATTTAATTATTAGCCAGCATAAGAAGCGCGAAGCTTACGATGGAACAGCCGAAGTTTCTATTTATCTAAAGCCTGAATGTACCGGAAAAGGAATTGGTAGCCAGGTTTTAAAATATGCAGAAGAAACTGCCCGAAAATCAAGTATTCATGTCCTTATTGCTACCATCTGTGGAGAAAATAGGCAAAGTATAAAGCTTTTCGAAAAGAATGGATACATCAAGTGCGCCCATTACAAGGAGGTAGGTAAAAAGTTTAACCAATGGCTGGATGTAGTGGCTTTTCAGAAGATAATTTAACCCTGTTATTTGTTTCTAACTATTCAGTGTTTCTTTTACGTTATAATGGGTATGTAACAGTTTGTGAGATAATTCTCCTAAAGGCTTTCCCAGAAAATCATTATAAATTTTTTGTACATCAGGGTTCTCGTGCGATTTTCGTAAGATCTTTCCTTCGTCCTCCTGATAAATAGCTTGAATGCGTTTCTTTCTTATCTCATTCGTAGTATAACGTGGTTGTCCGCCTCCGCCAATGCATCCGCCAGGGCACGTCATTACTTCCACGAAATGGAATTGTTCGCCGTTCTTTACCGCTTCCATTATTCTGGCTGCATTACCCAATGTATGGGCTACTGCTACTTTTAGTTCTATACCTTCCAGGAAACGCCATTCCGGTAACGTTCCTTCTATTTTTAAGCTGGCTTTCTTAAGGCCTTCAAGACCCATTAAGGGTTCAATATGTAAATTTTTAAGTGGCAAAGACCGTCCGGTCACAAGTTCATAAACCGTTCGTACAGCAGCTTCCATCACTCCTCCGGTATTTGCAAAGATGTCGGCAGCTCCTGATGATATACCAAATGGGGTATCCATCACGTCATTCCCAAGTGAATCAAAATCAATGCCGGCCTGTTTGATCATCCGTCCGAGTTCGCGCGTCGTAAGCACATAATCAACATCAGGAATATTATTTTGATACATTTCAGGTCGTTTGGCTTCATACTTTTTGGCAGTACAAGGCATTACAGAGACTACCACAACATCCTCCGGCTTCTTGCCAATTTTTTGGGCA
This sequence comes from Bacteroidales bacterium, assembly GCA_036514375.1. Taxonomy (GTDB): domain Bacteria; phylum Bacteroidota; class Bacteroidia; order Bacteroidales; family JAAUTT01; genus JAAUTT01. The sequence goes on from DATBXH010000024.1 coordinate 3,651, forward strand.
TAGTA
>DATBXH010000025.1:0-4113 GCA_036514375.1 Bacteroidales bacterium
TTTAACTTCTTTCGAAGGCTTTCTAAAGATTATGAACATTCCACAAGATGTGCCGAATCTATGCTACTATTAGCCAATTGTGCTATTATTATAAATAGAATAACCTTATAATGAATAACTAAATTTCAAAACATGCTCTAAACAAATGCAGCATCTCCACACTATCTCTGAGATGCAAATGGAAAAGTTTTTAATTCGGAACAAACTGACTCCTATTCTGGGAAATTGTCCCCCCACTAAGGCAACACCCCACAATATAGAACGAAACGTTTGAAAACCCACTGAAACCGACATGTTTTAAGACCGCACGCTGGCAATTGACACTATTTTTATTCGATATTTTCAAATATAATATCACTCATTCCCTGCTTCCAGATCTGGTCGCCTAATTTCTTTAGGTTTTCAAGATCTTCGTCATATACTTTACCAAATATATTACAACAATCCAACCCTTTGCCTTCTCCATAATAAATACCTAAACATTTTGAAGTTTTAGCCCTCAATGGTTTTAATGGTCCTAAAACTATTTCACCTGGTTCTGTAAATACAGAAGCATTTTCTTGTATAATATCCAACACCGGAGCATCATCCGTCCATATCTCCTGTCCTGAAACTCTTGCATGAATAAGAGTCCTGGAAAATGGCAATGATTTTGCAAATGCTTCACATGTCGATGGTGCATGGTCTAAGTAATATTTAAACCGTATTGTCAAATTCTCTTTTGTCCTTATTCTAAAGCTTGTCATTGTATAAAATTTTGTCTGTTTATTTGCTTGCTCAACGCATGGAAAATAGCCAAAATACTTCGTTTATTTTTCATGTGCCTGAACCCCGGGCTTTATCTTTCATGTGGTTTCTCATTGCCTTCGTCATAACAGTTAGCATGCTATGTTTATTTTCTTCTTATTGTCCCTATTATTTTATTAACTGTGTCAAGTTTTGCTATATTAAATTCCACTTCTAATGCATCCTTAAATGTTCCATTATCTTTCCAATAAAGTCTTCCGTTCGCTGTATCCCTTTTTGAGAAATAGAAAATCCCTGTGGTCTGAGAGTTTTGTTGAAAATATTCAATGTGGTTTAATGTTACTATTTCAGAGTAATTATTTTGTATTTGAATACTTGTTGGTATGGGAAACTCTAAAGAATTGCCAAAATCAAAACAAGACAGAGAATTACAGTATAGATAGCTAAGTTGGATTTTGCCGTCAGGAGAAGATTTAGAGAATGTATTGCCTTCAAATCCGTTCATTCCATATCCCAGGTATGTTTTGGGCACTTGTATGGTATAATTGCTCTTAAAATCAATCTCTGTCCAACCACCAATTAAAGTTGAGTTATCATTTTTCTCACAACCAATAAGCGAGAAAATCAAAAGAAAAAACAGGATTATTTTATTCATAACTTATTTTTTTCTAAAGATGAAAAAATACCATTCTGGTTGCGGTTTTTTTATGAGTCTTTTAAGTGTTTGTTTAGTACCGATAACAGGACTTCCCTTTTTATAGGTTTGCTTACATAATCAACACAACCGGCATCTAATGCTTTTAGTTTTTCGTTGTGTGCCGCATATGCGGTTTGAGCTACAATTTTTAACTGTGGTTTATGTTGCCTAATTTGACGCGTGGCTTCGTAACCGTCAATATCGGGCAAACGAATATCCATTAAAACCAAATCTATGGATCGGGACAAGGATATTTCAACGGCTCGTTTTCCATTTTCGGCTTGCAGAATATTTAACCCATTTCCTGATAATATTTCATTAATATACTCTGCATTATAATAATCATCCTCAACAACGAGGATAGTTTTACCGACAAAGTTACTCTCGTTTTTGTTTTCAGTTATTGATGATTGATGGTGTAAAAATTGTGATGGTTTGTATGGGATTGTGAAAGAAAAGGTGCTTCCTTTACCGGGTTCTGATTCCAGAAATACCTGACCGCCTAACAAATTTACCAATGCCTTTACAATAGGTAAGCCCAGGCCTGTTCCCCCAATATTTCTTTTGGTGCCTTGCTGTAACTGGACAAAGCGTTCGAAAACAAATTGATGTTTATCTGCCGGAATACCAATGCCCGTATCTGACACATAGAACAAGAGGCTATGGTTCTCGTCAAATTTACAACCACACTCTATTCTGCCGTTGTCGGTAAACTTAAAGGCATTACTGATTAGGTTGATGAGAATTTGTTTTAGTTTTACCTTGTCAGTAAGGATTAAATTTCCTTCGGGTACGCCAAACACTTGCAAAACAAATTTTACATGTTGCTTATCTATCCGTTTCTGGTATTCTGTAAAAAACGAGGAAAGCTCTCCAAACACTTCATTCAGGTTTGTTTCTCCTAAAGTTACTGGTATTTGGCCTGATTCTATTTTTGAGATATCGAGTATGTCGTTTATTATATCGAGCAAATCGCTACAACGCTGGCTTATAATGTTGGTAAAATTTTTGAGCTTGGTTTTGTTGTCGGCATTACTTAGTAATAAATCTGAAAAACCCATTATGGCATTCATGGGTGTGCGGATTTCGTGGCTCATATTTTGAAGAAAAGCGGTTTTGAGGCGGTCGCTTTCTTCGGCTTTTTCTTTTGCAGCAATTAATTCTAATTCTAAGTGTTTTCTTTCAGTAATATCGCGGGTAAAAGTTGAAAAGCATACAACTTTTCCATCAATATAAATGGGATTGTAATATTGTTCAAAAAATTTTTCACCATTAGCGGTTGGCAAACTAAATTCTATAGCAAATGTTTCACCAGCCAAAGCTCTTGTGTTGTTTGAAACCCAAAAAGCCCTCATAGATTCAGGGAATAAATCAAGCGTGCATAAACCCGGATGTATTTCTATTCCGAACAATTCTCTGTAAATATTGCTACAGGCTTTATTATAAGTTAAAAGGCAAATGTTCAAATCATAAGTGGCAATAATATCATTCGTGCTTGATAGTATGGTTTGAAGATTAATTTCACTTTCTTCGGCTTTTTCTTTGGCAGCAATTAACTCTAAATTGTATTTAATTTTTCTTTGTTCCTCATCCTTTTGTTCAGTAATATCGCGGATTATACCAATGTAATATTTTTCGTCGTTAAGTTCGTAACCGCTCACTTTTATTTCAAATGGAAACTGAGAGCCATCTTTGCGTAACCCAATTGTTTCAAATTTATTTGTTGAAAGTTCACTTTTTGCCATATTTGCGATGTTTGTAATCATCCTCTCCCTATCCTGAGGCGCAATATGTTCCGCCACAAACATTCCAACGAGTTCTTCCAATTTATTATATCCAAATAAATTGACATAAGAAGGGTTGGCATAGGTAATAATCCCCTTTTTTGTGACACCTATGGCATCAATAGAATTTTCGAAGATTGCCCGAAACCTGGCTTCACTTTCTTCGGCTATATTTTTTGCTTTAAAGAGTTCTTCGTTCTGTGACAGATATTCCTCGTTTAATGCTGAGTATTCTTTATTACTTTCTTGCAAGGAGTTATTCAATTCAATCAATTCCAATTTCTGAAATGTCATGTCGCTGATAAGCTGTGTCATATTTAGCAAAAACTCCATTACCGTTTTTACTTTTTTCTCAGAAATGATGGGTACCTCTCCAAGGGCTTTTAAATAAATTGTCTCGTTAAACCCAAATTGTAAGGCTTGCTTCTTAAAAAAAGCATGGTCTGGCTTCTCAAAGAAAAATTGCCCGGAGAATAAGTTGGCAATATGTTCGCCTTTAATAATAATAGGTACTGCAACATCAACCAACCCATTTAAACACTTGTAAAAATGATATTTTTCGCCCTTCTGCATTTCTCCGGCTAAAAATGTATCGCTAATAGTACACCTTTTGGATGCATCGGGGTGTACACGGTGAAATTCGGTACAAATTTGCCTCCATCCTGATTTAGATAAGATATTACCATCGAGATCAAGAATGGCAGTAACAAATCCTGTGGATTGGTTGAACCCTTCGAGTAAGGTATTGACTTTTTCAAAATCAATAAAATCTAAAATTTTCGTTCTCATCATTAATCAATTAAGATGAAGACTAGTCTATCTATTGGTTAATAAATTAAAGTTACGGTATTTTTTATAAACAAATGCGGTATTCCCGCAATTCTA
>DATBXH010000026.1:0-2366 GCA_036514375.1 Bacteroidales bacterium
AACTATGATTATAAATTATTTGGAAAGTATACGGGAATCCAATTTCCTTGTATTTTATTTACAAATGATGGAAAAATAATTGAAAGAAAATAAAAAACTACACACAACACGCGGTATAGCCAATAAGGGCTTCAGTGGTATGCGAAGGTCATCGCCCGCATCAATCTTTCGTCTCGGTTGATAGAAACGTCGCTCCGCAATCCCTTACTGGCCATACCGCCACCGTTTGGCGGTAATATGTGAGTCGTCCTAAAAAATGTCTACACAAACCGATGTAGATATGTATAAAAATGAGTATGTAACCAGACGTTACAGCGAAGCATTCAAACTAAAAATTTTATCCGAACTTAGTAGCGGAAAGTATTCCAAAAGGGAACTTGGGCGTATTTATGGATTGTGTCCTAGTACCATCAATGAATGGATAAAGAAGTACGACCGTAAAGACTTAATGAACACTCGGATTATGGTAGAAAACAAAGATGAGATTTCCCGGCTCAAGGAGTTGCAAAAGGAAATCGAACAGCTTAAAAAGCTATTAATTAAGAAGGACCTGGATAAGCTTGTGCTTGATTCTTACCTGGAGGTAGCCGCTGAAAACTTAGGGTATAAAAGCGTAGAAGAGTTAAAAAAAAATTTAAACATAAAGCCCTTATGAAAGCGGTTGTAAAAACAACTGTTACAGGGGTTGTAGGCATATCAGAGGTGTGCCGTTGTTTCAACCAAAAGCGCGATGCGTATTATAAATACCAAAACCGCCAGCGAAAGAGAATTACAGTTACTTCGAAGGTAATTGACCTGGTAAAGGAAGAGCGAAAAGACCAACCCCGGGTTGGCACACGTAAACTTTACGAATCCTTGCAAGACTCTTTTAGCGTAGCTCAGATAAAGATCGGCAGGGATAGCTTATTTGATATCTTACGCGATCATAATATGCTGGTAAAAAGAAAGAAAGTGTCCTGTAGGACCACCAATTCTTATCATCGTTTTTATAAGTATAATAACCTGGTGAAAGACATCAAGGTAATGCGCCCCAACCAGGTTTGGGTGTCCGATATTACTTACATCCGCACCGTGAAAGGTTTCTGTTATTTAGCATTGATTACCGACGTGTATTCACGCAAAATAGTAGGATACGATATCAGCGACTCACTCGAGCTGACGGGCTGTCTTAGGGCCCTCCAAAAGGCCCTAAGAAAAGCCCGTCCAGCGGTCGGGTTGGTACATCATTCCGATCGGGGCATACAGTATTGTAGCAATCAGTATGTAAACGAACTTAAAAAGCACAAAATAAACATCAGCATGACCCAGGAAAACCATTGCTATGAAAACGCGATTGCAGAACGTGTCAATGGCATCTTAAAAGATGAATTTTATCTCGATCAATGCTTCTTTAGCACAGAACACGCTTGCAAAGCAACCAAAAATGCGATTAAGGTTTATAACTCTAAAAGACTTCACCTATCTTTAGGGTATAAAACACCCAATATGGCCTTTAAAAATGTAGCTTAATTATTGTTTAACCTGTAGCCATATTTTAGGACTAGACAATTGTAAAATGAGATACACACTTACAATAATATTAATTTTTATTTGTCGACTAGGTTTCGGCAACATGGCATCTCCTTATAGAGAAGGAACTTCTTCAAGTCTATTTTCAAGCCATGATGTTGATATTTTGAAAGAGAAAATATCCATAACTATAAATAAGGATTTAAAAACGGCTCATTATGTAATTGAATACTTTGTAAAAACTGATAGAAAAAGAGGTTTAATTCCTTTACTTTTTCATGCGAGAAATTACAAAGGTGATTTTAAAGTTTGGCTGGATGGTCAAATGATAAACCTTCTAGATATACCTTCAGATTATCGCATAAATAATAAACTTCTTTCTGAAAAGTTTATTAGCTTGTTTAAAGAGCCACAAATAAAAAGTGAATCCGATACGATTGTGTCGCATTGGGAGGATAATTCAGGTTCTTATTATGAATTGAACGACCTTAAATATTTTGAAGCTATATTTTCAAAAGGCGAGCACAAAATTCAAGTTGAATTTACTGCATTTGCTTGGTTGTATGTTGGGAATTGGGTTAACGAATATAGCCTTCATTATTCTCTTTTCCCGGCAAAATATTGGAAATCATTTGGTCAACTTGAGATAAAATTAGATACTTCAGTACTTAATTGTTCTTTCTCCTCAAATATTGGACGTCCATCGATTCGAATTCAAGGTAATGTTGCTTGTTGGAATTTTTCAAATATTCCTACTGATGATTTGGTAATTAGTTATACTCCAAAAATTAATGTCTTTGCAAAATTAGTGATAGCAATTAGTCCATTAGGCTTATCTATTATTATAGCTTTTTTGA
>DATBXH010000027.1:0-2727 GCA_036514375.1 Bacteroidales bacterium
TGGAGCAAACGAAGGAAGGTTTGGAGCAAACGAAGGAAGATTTGGAGCAAACGAAGGAAGGTTTGGAGCAAACGAAGGAAGATTTGGAGCAAACGAAGGAAGGTTTGGAGCAAACGAAGGAAGGTTTGGAGTAAATGAAGGAAGGTTTGGAGTAAATGAAGGAAGGTTTGGAGCAAATGAAGGAAGATTTGGAGCAAATCGAGAGAGTGTCCATTAAAGTGTGTAAACTAGGATATTATTGTCTACATCTGTTTTGAGAGTGTCCGGAAGATTGTGTAAACAGGATTTAAAGGAATAGACTAAAAAGTTCGCTGGATCATTTGGAAATTAATAACTAAGCCCATACATTTAGACAAGTATTACTGCCTTGAGAAAACGGATAACCAAATACTACAGATTTTGTAATAAATCAGTTAAATCAACATGTTACCAGCCAAAAATACTTGTGCTATAAAAATGATAACAACAGGTGGTGTAATGGACATGTTTATGGCAAATTTTAAAAAGACAACAAATAGCAACGTTTTATGCCATTAAGAGCTTACATAGACAATGAAGAAATCATATCCATTGACCTGACAGACGAACAATGGAATGACTTAAAAAAAAGAATCAAATCGAAGAATTCTTTATTGACATTGCCTTGTTGTAAGCAAGAAGGATTTTTAAGGACAAGTAGTAGAGGACTAAAACACTTTGTTCACGCTAAATCGGACAACACTTGCGATTGGAAACCTGAATCACCAGAACATTTAAGAGCAAAAATTGAAATAATTGAAGCCTGTAAAGAAAACGGGTGGAAAGCAATACCCGAATTTTCAGAGACAAATTGGCGAGCAGATGTTTTAGCAATTCATAACAACAAAAGAATTGCTTTTGAAGTTCAATGGAGCAAACAGACATTTGAAGAAACTAAATTTCGCCAAGACAGATACAAGGAATCAAATGTTCGTGGTTGTTGGTTTTTTAGAACTGCCCCTAAAGAGTTAAGAAACTATGACGACGCTCTAATTGCAGATAAAGAAATCCCCGTCTTCAAAATCTTCAAAGATGATGATTCAAACATTACCGCTCAATTAAGACAGACACAACTCCCACTAAAATCTTTGGTTGACAGTTTACTAAAACGAAAACTGAAATTTTGCGAAAACGTAAAACTTAAACCCCTGCAAGAGGTAACTATCGTATTCTTTGAAACAAGTTGTTGGAAATGCCACAAACCACAACATCTATGGACTGTTGAACAAAACTTGCTGACAGTTTGCAATCAGGATTTTTATATAATGGGGTCGATGTGGGACAGTGACGATATTGACAAAAGACCCCAAATCTACGAATCAGTAAAAAAGTTTTTGCAAACTGAGGACGGCAAACACTTGAAAATAGGACAACTGAAAATAAGATATAGCAAAACTGTTCAAAACAATTATTTAGCCCACGGCTGTTTTTACTGTGACGCAATTTTTGGTGATTTCTTTCTTAGCTCAGAAAAGTTAGAAGGACAAAGCTACCCTAACAGCATCAGACATAAAGTCAAGATTGATTTGGGATTTATGAATAGAGAAGGGAAACATTGGTGCTATTCTGAAAACGGAGAATTTTGTGAATGAAAATAAAAACTTGCCATAACAGTGCATATATTTTATTGGGGGTTGAGTCGCTAATTTCAAAGTAATTGCACTAAATTAGCTCCTTAACGTGGGATAATGAATTGCTCCGAAAACCCCAACAAAACATATGCGAAACGTTATGGCGCATTTAAAAGAAAAGACCGCACTTCGATGATAAATGAAACTAAAAATATCTTAAAAGCTAAATTTAAATCGGATTCCCTTGCTCTGAGAGAGATTCTGAACAAGCACGATATTATCGGATTTATGCCTGATTTGCCAGATGATGAATACGATTGTATAAATCATGCTTTATTGAGCTTACTAAATCAAAACAAGGATTTAGATTCAATAAAAGGATTACTTAGAACTGAGATTAGTGAGCATTTTGGACTTGATAACAATCAGGTCTTTATTGATAAATTAGCCACTGAAATTTATGATTGGTGGAATAAAAATAAATAAAAACATAAGGTTATGGGATTAGTAAAAGAATCTGAAATTAGAGACGTGCATGGCATTACGCCAGAAGAAAAACAGAGAATAATTGATTTTCTACAAGGTGCGGTTTATTGTTGGTGTAAAAATAAACCAGAGCTTTGGTTCTCAATGAGAGATTTAATGGGAGGTGACAATTATTATTGGGAAGGAACGCCTTTATTTGCATTATATCAAAAGCATATTGACAAAGGAAAAGATTCAGAATCAGCTGTAAGAGATGCTGGTATTGATTCTGGATGGCTATTGAAACGAGTCATTAATGATGATGATAGAACCTTTGATACAAAAAATGAGGAATTGATAAATAAATACCTTTGGGTTAGAGAAGAATAAAAATTTGCCATAACACCGCATATATTTTATTGGGGTTGAATAACTAATTTCAAAGGCTTTGCTACTATTTAAGTTTTGTGTACCGTGATAGTGAAGCGCTCCGTGGCTCCCCAACAAAACATATTCGCACCGTTTATATGGCATTAAAAGAAACAAACAACTGATATGATCAAACTCTTAATTGACACTTGCGTATGGTTAGATCTAGCCAAGACTGCTCAAGGAGAAAAGATTTTGGATTTGTTGAATGAGTTTCTTGAGAGAGAAGAAGTAAGTCTTATTT
>DATBXH010000028.1:0-2689 GCA_036514375.1 Bacteroidales bacterium
GGAACCAGTAACGGAAGAGTATACAGATCCGTTAACAAAGGTGCAAACTGGACAGTTTCGAGTACCGGCCTTGCCGGAAGACTCGATGTAAAATTCCGGAATTCCCTGATTGGATTTGTTATTCAATCTTCTGACTCCTCACATGTTTTTGCCATGCGAAAAACTATCGATGGAGGAGTGTCCTGGACAAATTATACGATCCCTGCTAATTTGCAGGAAGGAAGTTTTGCAAGCGTGCCCAAATCACCATCAACCTGGATAAATGTTTCATCTTTTCCACCTGCATCAGCGTATTCCAGTGATGACGGAGTCACATTTAACAGTCTTGACAGCGATAATCAGTATACTGCGGTTGGCTTTTACAACGAATTTATTGGCTGGGCAGGAGGTTTTAATCTTGATTCGATTCATGGAGGAATCTATAAGTGGGACAGAAGCTCTAAACTCCTTACTTCGGTTGATAATATAATTGCCAATGGATCGGGTACCGGATCTGCACTGTTTGTCATCCAGCCCAATCCTGCCAGGGATTATATTACAGTAACATCGAATGATGCTATAAGCGATGACGTGAAGATTTCGTTTATCAATAGCAACGGGGCTCTTTTAGATCATTTTACCTTTAAGAATAATGCGGGAACATTTAACAGAACCATTGGTCTCTCAAACCTTTCAGCCGGAATATATTTTGTGATACTTCAGGCAGGTTCAAAAGTGGAGACTCAAAAAATTATTATACAGTAGGATAAGTGCGCTCCCCAAATATTTTGCTGCCTAAACGGATAAAAGTACTTCCTTCCTCAACAGCTATTTTGTAGTCGGAGGACATACCCATGGATAGCTCCTTAAAATGGGAGCTATCTTTGAATGCCGTTTCCTTCAGTTGTTTAAAGATGCCGGCAAGATGCCGGAATTCATTTCGTATTTGCTCTTCATTATCTGAAAGCGATGCCATTCCCATTAAACCATTAATTTTTACGTTGGCACTAGCTTTAAAGCTGGGAGAAGTTACCAATTCAAATAGTTCTTTTTCGTTAAGGCCAAATTTTGTTTCTTCCTCGGCGATATGGACCTGTAATAGACAGTTTATAACGCGGTTGATTTTACGTGCCTGTTTATCAATTTCGAGGAAAAGGCCCAAAGAATCGACCGAATGGATGAGGTGAACAAAGTTAGCAATGTACTTCACTTTATTTGATTGAAGATGACCAACAAGGTGCCACTCGATATCTTTAGGGAGTTGATGGTACTTGGGTACAAGCTCCTGTACTTTATTTTCACCAAAGATTCGTTGCCCGGCACGGTATGCTTCCATTATCTCTTCATTGGTCCTTGTTTTTGAGATGGCTACCAGCTTCGTATTTGCAGGAAGTTCGCTGGTTATCGATTGAATGTTAGTTGCTATGGTCATCATATTATATTAATCAAGGCAGATCCTGTATTATTTGGTTATGTAAAAGGTCATCAAATGACTGTTGCTCTCTTATTAAATAATCTTTTCCTTTATAAATCAATACTTCGCGTGGTAAAAATCTTGAGTTGTAATTCGATGCCATGGAAAAACAATATGCCCCGGCATTGTGGAAAACAAGACAGTCTCCTTCTTCAATCTCATGGATATTTCTATTCCAGGCGAAGGTATCGGTTTCGCAGATATAGCCCACCACACTGTATGGTTTCATCAAGCCATCAGGCTTTGAAATATTGGTAATGTGATGATACGCATCGTAAAACATCGGCCTGATTAAGTGATTAAGGCCACTGTTGATGCAGGCAAAGGTAGTATTTTTAGAAGGTTTTACAACATTTACGGTGGTAGCAAAGTATCCGGCTTCACTTACCAGGAATTTACCAGGTTCAAAATGCAGGGTTAGTTTTCGGCCGTAATCCCTGCAGAAATCATTAAACTGGCTGGAAAGTACAGAACCAAGCTGTTCAACATCGGTAGAATAATCCGATGGCTGATAGGAAACTTTAAAGCCTCCTGCAAAATCAAGATATTCCAGATTTTTGAACTTGCCTGCCACCTCGAACATAACCTTTGCACTTTTCAGGAAAACATCCAGATCCTTGATGTCTGAACCGGTGTGCATGTGCAATCCATCGATTGACATTCGGTGCAGCTCAATAATTTCCAGGATTTGATTAATGTCTTCCACATCGATTCCAAACTTTGAATCAACATGTCCTGTAGATATTTTCAAATTGCCTCCGCCCAATACATTAGGTTTAAGACGAATTCCGACCGGGATGGAATTTCCATATTTTGCTCCGAATTTGTCCAGCATCGAAAGTGAGTCGATATTTACTTTTACGCCTAATTCGGCAGCCTCGGATAGCTCCTCCAGCGAAACACAGTTTGGCGTAAAAACGAGATCATTGACGTTAAAACCAGCTTTTAAGCCAAGTTTCACTTCATTAATGGAGACGGTATCAAGCCCTGCACCCAGTTTTCTGAAGAATTTCAATACATTTATGTTAGTCAGCGCTTTACAGGCAAAGTTTAGCTTCGCATCTGTCTGAGCAAACGCTTTACTCAGACGGTTATACTGATACTCCATTTTTTCGGTATCATAAATATAAACCGGAGTATCATACTTTTTTATCAATTCGTTGACAGATATTCCTCCAATAAAATACTGATCATTAATTATTTTCATAGAATTTCAAAATTTCAGTCAGGTTTTAT
>DATBXH010000029.1:0-5410 GCA_036514375.1 Bacteroidales bacterium
ATGTCTTCCATAAAGACGCCTTCAGCCATAGAATGGATCACCATTTGTTCGCCCGTGTGGAACTCGGAATCTTCGCCGGGTTTTACGTATGCCCTGTCGCTCTCTTTAACTTCTCCAAGGTATAATCCGGCATGGCTAAAGAATCCCGGGATAAAATACCCGTCGAGGTAATTGATATAACCGCGCACGAGAATATCTCCCGGCTTAATGAGGTTAATCACCTGGCGTACATCTTCTCCTTTCACCCGGTAGCTGCCCGGATCGTACACAATAAACATAGGGAATTTAAAGACTTTGATGTCGCCGAAAAAATTGAGAAATCCGTTGTAAATCTTTTCAAAAAGTTTCATGGTTTAAGTATTGATAGGTTTTGGTCATACATGTAATCCACCTTAAGTTAACGTTAGCCAGATTCAAGATTATTTGGCAGTTGCCATTTTATTCATTCAAATGTACCACTATCTTTTATATTTCCAAACTGTCAGTCAAAGTATTGGCGATCCACAAAATTGAATTCGAAAAGTTTGACACCCCAGTGTTGTCCAACAAAATCGTGTCCGGAGTTCAGGGCGAGGTTTTGTTGTACAACACGGAGGCACCTGGAGTTTCAGACAAGGTTTTGTCGTCCAACACTGGGGTGTTTGGAGAAATTTTCTTATTGTTCTAAAACTTTTCCGTTATACTCTCATGTTTTCTTTTCCCATTTTAATGTTGACATAAGGCTGTCACCGGCCTGATTTACATTTGTATCAAAACTTTTCATTTCATTTCAAATTACTGTAAATTTATGTATCACTTAAAACTTAATTACATGAAAACCAAAATGTCTGTTACCGGTATCTGCATTGCACTTGCCGTAATGTTAAACACTCCTTTTAAGGTAACTGCTCAAAGCAGCCCTACTACTCCTAAAATTGAAGTAAAAGAGGTGAATGCGCAGAAAGCACTCACCATTAAAGTATCCGTTCCGACCAATACCATCGGACAAAAGATGGGCGAGTTGTATGGTAAACTGTTCGGTCACTTGGGCGAAAACAGTCTTCAACCTGCCGGAGCACCTTTCGCTGTCTATTATAGTTTCGATCCAAATGGGAATACCGAATTTGAGGTTGGAGTACCTGTGAGCACCGAAACTAAGGGTACCGACGAAATAAAGTATAAGGAATATCCGGCCATGAAGGTTATTTCAACGTTGTACGTAGGTCCCTATGAAAAGATGGGTCCAGTGTATGAAGCCTTGAAAAAGTATGCTGCCGACAATAAGCTCGAAACCCAGCCTGCTACCTGGGAAGTTTACTTAACCGATCCCATGAAGGAAACAGATACATCCAAATACCAAACTTTGATTTATTATGTGATTAAATAATATCCGAATTCCCTTGCAAATAAAGGCGTTTTGATCATTCAAACGCCTTTTTATTTTGCTTCCTGTATTAACTTTTGATAATAGCTCCGCCGTTCGGAATCATGGGTGATCGATTTTTCCCAAAATGCAGCTTCTTCCCAGTTACCTTCGTTAATATACAACGCTATCAGGTTCAGTCTTGGATCATCGAACCTGGGGCTGATTCGTGCAGCCTCTCTGTAAAAAGTTTTGGCCAACTCAGTATTTCCTGTCATCACATATGCCGAGCCTAAATCGTTCAGTACATTCCGATTATAGGGATGTTTCCTGTAAGCCACCAAAAGGTCATTCAATGACTCCCCATAATTTCCGACCGAGGCATTGGCATTACCCCGATACCAATGGATGGGAATGGATACCGGATCGATGGTATACGCAAACGAAAAAGCATTATCGCAGGCCGATTTAACCTTCTGCCAATCCTGTTTTTCCCTGTAAGTATAGATTCTTTTCGTATTAAACTCACCTCTGAATCTTAGAAATCCGATCATTATTATAAATATCAGCAAGAGTAATGTGAAACCGGAAGCCCACCATCTCCACCGAATAATAAATAAAGGCCTGATGATACTGTTCTCCCTGATTTTACAGTAGAGTATTGCATAGATCACATTTATCCAGATGGTATGTTCTATCCGTTCCTTAGGAAAATCGAAAAAAGAAAGTACCATGAAACCCGTCATCCCTGAGATAAACAATCCGTGAATCATACGTTGCCGCTGATCATCGATTGTTAAAAATGTCTTGATGGCATGAAGGAATAGTCCGACCGAAAATATCAGGTACAGGGTAAAACCTGCAATGCCTGTTTCTGAGAGAATCCATAAAAAATCGTTGTGAGGCCGCTGAAAAGTAACGTTCAGGTCTTCCACACGCCAAAGCCCCGACAAAGTACTGTTTGGGAAAAATATTTGCCAGTTTCCCGCCCCTACCCCAAAAGCAGGATGACCTTTAATCATCAAAATTGTTTTCTCCCAAATCGTCAGGCGTTCGAAACCGGACGTAGTATCCAGAAGGTTTGCCTTCGGATTTGGATTGGGCATCAACTCAATTATCTTCTCAATAACTATAGGAAATACAAATAGAACAAACCCTGCAATTAACAGAACAACACCAATTATCAACAGGTAAATGGGAATCTTTTTAAAGATATAATGAAGAGGATGTTTGAACGCATACAAAACAACAAACATAAAGATACCTGAAACTAACCCCAGCCAAACAGCACGTGATTGCAATAAAAAGACTAATCCCAGGCTTATCAGGATACAAACGATAGTTACAATGCGAAGATTTTTAGAGGTATGAAACAGGAAGGCAAGGCAAAATACCAAGTTCAAAAACAGGAAAGCTGAAAACAGATTTTTATGACTGCTGACGCCCGTAATATGATACAATGAATCGCGGGTAAAATGATCCATTTCTATAATCTGAGATACCGCAACCAGCAAAGCTATAAGAAATAATATCAATGAAGCTATGCCAATATTTCTGAATGAAAATTCCCGGCGGATTGACAACAATGCTGCAGAAACGAATACCCCGAATCCCAACAACAGCTTGGATGATTCAAACAAAGTTTCCGACGTATTACACGTCCACAGTAACGAACCGCATGTAAAAAGAACGTAACCCAGGTAGCTGATCAAAAGGATGTCCACTTCAAGCTTGAAGGAGTTGACTTTTACATTCAAGCCTACAAACAGAAACAAGCAGAATGATAAAAAGACAAACCGTGGAACCAGCGTGTAATCTAATGTCATCCTGGTATAAAACAGGGACGAACATACCAAAACAAGAATAAAGGCTGTTTCCCTCGAAATTTTAAACAGCCCGATCTTGGTCATAAAACATATATAAAAAACAGGATGGTCCTGATGTATTAATGTACTTTAAAGCTGGCAGGAATCTTAGTTTCGCAAGCACTTCCCGGTCCGAAAATAATGTCGTACAGACCTTGCGGAATAAAGGAAGGAATATCGAAGGTAGCTTCAAGCGTTTTGGAATCGATCAGGTATGTCCCCACAGGGTAAATTATAGTGGAACTGCCCTGTGTTGACGTCCCCTGGGTGGATGATCCCTGGGTAGATGAAGCCTGTCTGAATATGACAGAAGGATAAACAGCCGGGCAGGTTGATGTTCCTTGCTGGAAAGTCAGTTCCGGACCACCTGAAAAATTGACAGTCAAAAGTTGTCCTCTTACGGCTGACCGCGGCAAAACTTTGGTGGAAGTCTTTTGATAAATGTTAAGGTTAGGATATTCACCCGAAATGCCAATTCCATCACCACCAGTTAATTGGAGTTTATTTGATATCGTTTTCCCGGTTATGGAAATTCCCGGACCTGCGACCAAATCCACATTATTAGCTTTTTCGGCATACAAAGCATAGGGTACGCTAAGCATCTGCGAAGTGGCAATTTCCACGAAGTTGGTTCCTCCGTTTATATCAATTTCGATCTTCGCGAAGCATCCGCCCGACCAATCGATGGTAGCAAAATTTCCGCTTTGCGCGGTACCTTTCCCAATTTGCAAATTCAGCAAACCGAATTGATTGGTTATCAAACTATGGGTTTCTACATAAAGAGCGGAGCCGGTTGCACTTCCTTTCAGAATACTTATTCGGAGCGTAACCGCTCTATTGGCAAGTACATTACCGGACAGATCGCGGGCTATTGCCTGGTAACTTATTGCCTGGGGAGTTTGCGCAGATACAGTCAAGACTGTACAAAAGATGGCAAGAATGGTTAAGAATTGTTTCATAATCCGGTTAATTGGCGATTTATTTAATTTTTTGAATTTTAATTACTTTAATCAGTTTGCCTTTATCGGTAATCTTTAGAAAATAAAGACCGCCGGAAAAGCCTGACATATCAATGGGAACCTGGTTAGAGCCAAGTTCCGTAAACGACAAAGAGCGTCCCTGTGCATCAAGTATCTCTAACTGATATCCTTTAAATTTCTCAGATTGAATTTTTACTTGCAGGGTAGCAGACGTAGGGTTAGGGAATGCTATAATATCAACATCAGGAGCCAGCGTAATGGCGGTGTCAGTACTGATTTTAGTGATCTGGTTAAAACCTTGGGTTAAAATACTATTATCCGCTGAAACGGTTTGGTAAAGAGGTTCACCCACCGTCCAGGTAAATTCGGCCATTGAATTTTTTACTGAACCCCCAAACGTAGAAATAACTTCAGGGAATACCACTTGGCTAAAGCCTGATCCATTGATAAAATAACTGGTTAGAAGAATTAAAACTAACTTTTTCATTATAATTAGTTTTTAAAACAAATACAACGATATGTTAATGAACTTTTAACTTAGGATTTGAATCAGAAGTAAATGTACGTAAATTCTTTAATATATGAATAGCTGTTAAACAAATTTCCAAATTTTAATCATTGTAATTTCCACAATCTCACCACAATGATTCTGTCAGAGACAATAATTTTATCAAGCTGATTTTTGAAAAGATTTCCGGTTAAATTTGCTGAAATGAAATTGTAGAATTTATGAATAAACGTCTTCTTACATTGCTGTTCTTCGGCGTTTTAATGGGAGCCTTGGATATTGCTATACTTGGCCCGGCATTAAAACCGATTAAAGAGTACTTTTTGGCTTCCGACAGGCAAATCACATGGATCATCAATATATATGTACTGTCCAATCTGATTGCCACTCCGCTGCTTTCGAAATTATCCGACCTTTATGGAAGGCGGATCATTTATATCTCTTCGGTTTTCCTTTTTGCTTTGGGATCGCTGCTTGTGATCTTATCGGCACATTTTGATATTTTGGTTCTCGGGCGTGGCATTCAGGGCTTCGGTGCAGGTGGTTTTTTCCCTGTAGCTTCTGCTGTTATCGGCGATACTTTTCCAAAAGAAAAACAAGGTTCCGCACTTGGTCTCATCGGAGCAGTTTTTGGACTTGCTTTTATTGTGGGTCCCATGGTGGGTGGCCTCCTTTTGCTGATCGGCTGGCGATGGATATTCGTTTTGAACCTGCC
>DATBXH010000030.1:0-7091 GCA_036514375.1 Bacteroidales bacterium
ACCTGCAACCCGAAGAAAAAATAACCTGGAATGTGCAGCCAAGTCCGGAAATGCTCGTAGTTGAGAGTATTATTACGAATGAAATGAAGCAACAGGTGATCCACCTGACAAAAACAAACCCTTATTTTGATACCATAACTCCCAAAGGTGTCAGTAATGCTATTGTTGAAGTTAACGACGGAACCATAACCTATAGTTTTACAGAAAGCAAAGATTCTGCCGGTTGGTATTTCTCAACCCAGGCTTTTGCCGGAAAACAAAAAACGTTGTATCAGTTGTCGATCCAACTTTCCTCGCCCATAAATAGTTTAACCGGATATACAGCTCAGTCACTTTTACCTGATGGTCTGCCGATCGATTCCATGACTTGTGAAATTTACAAGATGCCACAATTTAATCAGCAGGGAAATAACAATAAGGATAAGGACACCACCATCCTGGCTGTTTATTATTTTGGCAAAGAACCGGACGAAGCAGAGAATTTTTATTTTACCAAAGTTTTCCGGAATGGTAAGCTACTGTATACGAATCCCAAGGAATACCCATATTTCACCATTGCCAAACAAAATCAATCCTTTACACATATTATTGGCTTTAATAAGGATGTGGAGGGTAATGATTCCATTCGTTTTCAGTTATACACCATTAGTTCGGATTACTATCATTACCTGGAGGCCGTTCAAAATATAGACATTTCCGGAAATGCTTATAGTATGTCCGGTCCGCCTGCAAATGCAGTCGGCAATGTAGAAAGCGGTAAAGCATTAGGATATTTTCTTGCAGCTTATGTTTCGGAGAAAAAGGCAAAAGCAATAGATAAACGATAAACTGCAACAACCAATGATAGTAAGAAGAGGGATGCGTTCTGAAAAGGGCCGTCCCTTCTTTGTTTCGCTGACACAGCCTCATTCCATATATCTGAAGGTTTATTTGTTGGCATAAATTTCTCGTTTATAGAGTAAATATAATTTTTCTTTTTTTCTAATTTTTTAGATCGATTATTTTTCCAAACCATCCGGATTTGGAGAGATAGCTTTTATTATTTATGAATAAAAATCCTTTCACAATTAGAATAAACCCGAAATTGAATTGTTTCTGATTAATTTTGAACTATTTCGTTGCGGTTTTTACGTTAATTAGGCTTAAATTAATCGGAACTAAAAACCAGTTTTCAATGAAGCTAAAAATTACAGTTTATGTAATGATTTTATCCATATTTGCTATGGATAAAATCTACGCACAAGCAAATCCATATATCGACAGCCTGAAAAATATTCTAAGTAATAGCAAAAATGCACCTGACAGTGTTAAAATTTTATGCAAATTAACCTGGACTATTTATGGAATAGATAAAGAAGCAGCTATAAATTACGGCATTCAGGCTTTAAAAACTTCGAAAAATACATCCGACTCGTCTTTAATAGCCGATGCATATGATGCAGCTGCTAAAGCCTGTAATTTAAAAGGAGACAGGCTCAAAGAGAAAGAATTAAGTACAATTGCGCTGGAAATTGGCTTACGCAACAACCTTATATACAGGACTGCCTGGAGTTATTATCACCTGGCAAATCTTTACATATCCGAAGGAAACTTTAAAAAAGCAGAAATGCTGGCTAAAAAAAGCAGCCTCTATTTCTATCAAAAGAAAGATTACCGAAGGGCATTTAACTGTTACTGGTTATTAATTAACGCAAATCAAAAACAATACACCGATTCTTTAATAAATTTAATTACCAATTATTTACCTGAAATAGATGAAGAAGCAAGGCTTTTTTATTTACTGGAATTATCAAATTTATATAATATAAAGGAAAACCGGAACAAAGCCATGTATTATGTCCAAATGGCAATGGATGTAGCTGATAAAAACAAGAATACAAAGGGTATTTCAAAAGCTTATTATATAATTGCCGGTTATTTAAGCGATATACAACAAAATTACACCCTGGCTTTAACATACTATAAAAAAATACTGGAAATAAGGCAGGAGAACAAAACTAAGGAAATAGGGGATTTATATATACAAATTGGTGAAATGCACAGGTTGATGGGTAATGATAGTCTTGCTTTGTTATATTTTAATAAAGGTCTTGAGAATGGCCAGGAACGGAAACATCGCCATACCATAGCAATTGCGTTTATGAAACTCGGAGAATATAACTACCAAAATCATAATTACAAGAATGCTTTAAATTATTATCTAAAATGTTACGAAACCGGATGCGATGTTTGTCCCCGTATAAAATTTCACGACGCATTGATAAAAATCGGGAATGTCTATTTATTTTCTAATGATTTTCGCAATGCTTATACCTATTATCAAAAAAGCATAGAATTGGCCGATTCATTTTCGTACAATCAGGAACAAGTCGCATCTTACCAATCGTTTGCCGGTTTGTACGAAAAGCAGGGACAAATAAATAAAGCTGTTAATTATTACCTGAAAGCATATAATCTGTCAAAGTCAATAAAATTCCTAGAAGGACAACAATTCAATGCCGGTAAACTGGGTAGTGTATATAGTTTACAAAACAACCACCGCAAAGCATATGAATATTTAAATATAGCTAAAGTATTATCTGATAGTATCAGGGAAATGAACCATGCCGATAATCTGGCCAAATTGGAAACTTATTTTGATTTCAAAAACCAGCGAATACAAAGGGAATTGGATAAAGTTAAATCCGATGAAGAAATAACCAGGCAAAAGCTGTTAAGGAATTCATTCATTGTAGGACTAATTTTTTCAGGTATAATAGGATTCATGATATATATCGGATACAGAAGAAAGAAAAAGGATAATGTATTACTTCATGAACAGAAACTGGCCATTGAGAATATGTCGAAAAAGGTACATGAAGCCGACCAGGCAAAATTACAGTTTTACACAAATGTATCCCACGAGCTGAGAACCCCGCTAACAATTATTATGGGAATTACGGAAAAATTAAAATCAGCATTGCACGAAAATCAAAATATTCAAACTATCCGAAAAAATTCACTTAAATTATTACAACTCATAAATCATTTGCTCGACCTGAGAAAGCTCGATGAGTCGAAAATGAAATTATGTATAACAGAAGGTAACATCGTTAATTTCATTAAAGGGATTATCAGTTCGTTTGAAGAATATGCACGTCAAAAAAGTATTACGATAGAACTCTACCCTGACAACAAAGAAATAACCGGCTTTTTTGATCATGATAAATGTGAGAAAATATTTTCGAACCTTGTTTCAAATGCAGTTAAATATAACCGGGAAAATGGCCAGGTAAGAATTTCGGTTGATAAAGAAGATAGCGGGTATGCCAGGATTGAAGTAAATGATAATGGTATAGGTATTCCTGAAAAAGAAATAAAAAATATATTTACCAGGTTTTACAGGGTACCTGATAATAATGAGCAGGGATCGGGTATTGGATTGGCATTGGTAAAGGAACTGGTTGAGCTGCACAAGGGGGAAATATCTGTAAACAGCATTAAAAATGAAGGTTCAAGTTTCGTCGTTAAAGTTCCCGTGGAAAAACACTTTTATTCCGGAGACGAAATTTCTCAAACAGAGAATGAAAAAGGCAAATGGAACTATGCTGAAACCATGTATACCGACGATGAGTTTAAAGATGAAAAGTCGAATGAAGCACCAAATGTCGACAAAGAAACGATTCTTATTGTAGAGGATAATACCGATCTAAGAAAATATATCGCAGGTATTTTTACAGGTGAATATGAAATTATAGAAGCTTCAAATGGTGAAGATGGTTATAAACTTTCGTTGGAATATGTACCTGATATTATTATCAGCGATATTGTAATGCCAAAACTTTCGGGTATCCAATTGGTCGAAAAGGTTAAGAACTGCCCGGCAACCAGTCATATCCCCATTATTTTACTTACTGCTAAAAACGATATGGGCACAAGGTTAAACAGTTTTGAGAAAGGTGCCGACGAATATATCAGTAAACCCTTCGAATCGGTTATTTTGAAATCAAGGGTCGAAAACCTGTTAAGGCTGCGGAAACTCCTGGTTGAAAAATTTTCGAAACAGTTCCAGCTTCAGCCAAAAGAAATTACTATTGACGATGCCGACCAGAAATTCCTGCAAAAAACTATCGATACTATTGAAAACCATATCTCCAATCCCAATTTAAATGTCGATTTTCTGGCTATGGAATTATGTGTGAGCCGCACGCAATTATACCGCAAACTTAAAGCCCTTACTGATTATTCTGCCAACCAGTTTATCCGGATTATCCGTTTGAAAAGGGCAGCCCAAATTCTAAGGCAAGGGCAAAACAACATCGCCGAAGTTATGGACGCAACAGGATTCAGTAACTATTCCTATTTTAACAACTGTTTTAAAGAATATTTTGGCGAATTCCCAAAAGACTATGTACTGCTGAGTATTGAGGGTAATTCAAATTAAAATCCTATAAACGTTAATAATTTGAATAACATGCAGTAAATATGAATTTTAGTATAATGAACCATTTCTGCTGATTATTGGAATATCTCGTCAGAAGAAATTCTTTGTTCCAACCTAATTTAGCCTCTTATAAACCAAATAATACGGAGGTTATCATGAAACAATTTAAAAATTCGGACAACGTAGACTTTACAACAATATTTGTAAGGAAGGTGAGACTTGCATTCCTTTTAAATACATGTTTGTTGGTATTACTATTAACCGGTAGTGTTAATGCACAGGAATGTAATGCAAAAAAAGTTGAATTAAAGGAAAAACCGGTCTCGGAACTATTAAAAGACTATGCAACAAAGGGTGATCTGCAAAAAATTAAAGAGCTGATCGAAAAAGATAACACTTTAATTAATGCCAGATTAGGGAAAGAAGAAACCGCATTAACCATTGCTGCTTACAGGGGACATGATGACGTTGTTGAATACCTGATCAGTAAAAAGGCAGATATCTATTGCAGGAACGACTGGAATAACAATGCTTTAATGAATGCAGCTATGAGAGGCCATGTTGAAATTGCCAGACTCTTAATAGATAATGGCGCAAATAAAGATGCCAGGGGATTGTATGGTAATACGGCTTTACATTTTGCTGCCCAGGAAAAAAGGATAGAAATGACAGCTTTCCTGGTTGGAAACAAATGCAATATTGAAGCACAAAATGACTATGGCCAGACTCCATTATTTCTGGCATCGTGGAATGGTAAACCGGAAATTATAAAAATCCTGGTCGACAACGGCGCTAACGTTAATATTTCAAATTCATCCAACACCACCCCTCTGCATAACCTGGCAAGCGGGGGATATGCTGAATCGATTATTATTTTGTTAAATGCAGGGGCTGATGTAAACAAATCGGATAACGATAATAACCTGCCATTGCATTATGCTGTAAAAAACGGGAAACCGGAAGCAGTTAAATTACTCCTTGCGAAAACAAAAAGTTTAAACCAAAAGGAAAATCACTACGGTAATACTCCTTTACACCTGGCTGCAATAAATGGCGATTTAAAATCATTCCGCATGCTTATCGAAGCCGGAGCGGATTATAATCTGACTAATAATCAAAACCAAAAAGCAATTGATTATGCAGTTAAATATGGGTATACTGATTTATTATTCTATTGTACATCAAAAAATCTGGCTTCGCAGCAGCTTTTAAAACAAGCCGAAGAAAACCGGAAAGCTCTCAAACAAAATATTGATGCCGGTAATGCCGGAGTATATTATTGTGGTCATTCAGGATGGGCAGTGAATACAAAAAACAGCTTATTGGTATTCGATTATTGGAGCCGGAATAAAATTTCAGCAAGACCAAGCCTTACAAACGGAACCATTTGTCCTGACGAATTAAAAAACAGAAAGGTTTTTGTATTTGTTTCACACGACCATAGTGACCATTTCGATACAATTATCTATTCCTGGAAGAAAGATATTAAGGATATCACCTATGTTTTTGGTTTTAAACCCGAAAAATCCTGGTTATACAAAAAAGCTGCATACAACGGACCCGATTATGTTTATATCGAAAATAACCAAACAAAGAAAATCGGGAATGTTAAAATAACGACGCTTAACTCGAACGATACCGGCCAGGGATTTTTAGTTGAAGTTGATGGAGTTTCAGTTTACCATCCCGGAGATCATGCTTTGTTTACTCGTGAAGATGAAGAAGGATTTAAAAAAGAAGTTGATTTTATAGCAAACCAAAATCCGGATATCGATATAGCTTTTCTTCCTGTTACCGGCTGTCCGTCTCGTTGGAAAAAAGATAACATTGTTGATGGATTTTTCTATACGATCAACAAACTTAATCCGAAACAGGTTTACCCAATGCATGCTTTTCAAAGAGAATATCTTCTAAAAGAATTTGCTGATATAGCTAAAGAAAGAAACACCAAAGCAGGAATTGTGTGTGTAGAAAATATGGGAGATAATTCTTTGTATAATAATAAAGCATTGGCAGGTCAATAAATCGTATACATCTTTTATCCCCTAATTCACCCGCATCCGGGGATTTAGGGGATAAAAGAATAGTAGTAAAAACAAAATTTGCCTTTTAATAGTCAATTACCCTTGGCGGACATTGACCTTGAATAGTTGTAAATCAAATGCTTTTCGCCATGCAAATTATAAAAAGTTAGGGTTACGGTCAATTATCATTGGTATTTTTTATAAACAAAGAAACGGATGGCACGTTCATCCTGAATTCCAATACATTTCTTCTTTTTTCGTCATCACTTTTTCCTTTTTCGTGACGGACTTTTACCGGTTCCAATTCGTTTTCGCGAAAACGGGCTGGATTTCGCGAAAAGTAGTTTGCACAGATTTTTTTCTTTTGGTTTTGCTATGGTTATTACTGGAAATGAATAAATATGGTTTTCTATTAAGGTTAAAATCCTTATTTCTATTTTTTTAACCTTGGTAACAAAGACGATAACCTTGCCATTAAGACCTTATTCCACATAGATAAGAAAAATAAAAATGGTAAGCTATTTATAGCCTGTGATGATAAAATCCTTTGATTGCTGATTCAATGCATTCCCCCGATAATCGCCAAAGATCTTGTACCGCCCGAAGTTCGACCTTTCCATCAGATGTTCCAGTTCGTACCTGAA
>DATBXH010000031.1:0-6633 GCA_036514375.1 Bacteroidales bacterium
CTACCAAAATTTTAGCCATGTCTGTGAATTTTTATTTCGTGTATATCTGTTGCTCTAATCAATGATTTCCCGAATCAACTACGGAAGATCTCTCTGTGAATTTAAGCCATGCACTCATTTTAATGCTTTACATCACTCTTTTCAAGTTTTATATTATTCTCTCCGGACTCTTTGTCCTTTGTTTCCAACGACTGAAATATTACTTTAAATGTACTTCCCTTGCCCTGTATACTGTTAAGCAGGATAGTAGCATTATGCCTGTCCATAATATGTTTCACTATTGCCAATCCCAGGCCCGATCCCCTGATATTTTGAACCTCCCCGTCTGAAACCCTGAAAAATTTATCGAAAACAAATTTCTGCTGATTTTCAGGAATTCCAATGCCTTTATCAGTGACTTCCAGAATGACTTTGTTTAGTTCTGCAGTGGTGGTGACACTGAGAAATTTTTGGTCCTTACTGTATTTAATGGCATTATCGATCAAATTCATAAGCACTTCGTACAAAGCTTCTCTGTCAGCATTTATGAAAGGGAGATTTTGAGAAAGCTCAATCCTGGTTTCAAAATTCTTATTCTTTAAATGATAATCATACCGTTGTAAAACATTTTCAACAATCTCATTCAAATTTAACGAAGTAAAGTTGTAGTTGTACTTTTTTTCTTCGATTCTCGAGAAATTAAGTATTTTATTGACAATAGCCGTAAGTCTGTTCGTTTCCTGGTATATAATCTGGTAATATTCCTGAAGTTTTTCAGGTCTTAATCTGCCCAGGAGTATGGTTTCGATGTATACTGATATAAGTGCGAGCGGCGTTCGAATTTCGTGCGAAACGTTAGAGATAAAATCAGCTCTCATTTGTGCCAATTGAATCTGGGTTTTTATGCTCCTGAAAACATACCAGGTACCTGTTAGAAACAAGACATCGAGTAACAATATGAGCAGGAAATTTACATACGTACGCTCACGAACGAGCTGTTCAATTGTTTTATTCTTATAAATAATACCTAATTTAAAATTCGGAAGCAGCCAGAGCGATTTATATTTAGGCACACGGTGCAGGTTATTGGGCTCCGAAATATAAATAACTTCGTTTTTGTGCTCGTTCATTACACTTATAATGAAGCTTTCCTCAGCTACTGCCTGTATTTTGGGCGACAATACCTGCTTTACAAAGGCCTGTGCATCGATAACCAGTCCGCATAAAATCTCATGTCCATGGTAGCTATCGACAGCAAAAACAAAATAAGACAGTCCCGGTGCCTGTGGCGAATTAAAAGCAACGATTTTCCGGTAACCGCCTTTAATATATTGAAACAATTTATCCAATACTTTTGAATTGTTGTGCAGGACTTTCTTCAATATAGTTTGCTGACTTATGGCAGAAATGGAATAATCCTGCATCACTACATCGATATTGTTATACGAAGTATCGGACGCATAGAATACTCCTTTTATAGAAGGATTGTTAAAGGTAAATCGTTTCAGAGAAGAGGTAAGATCATATTGAGGGTAGGCAAATACATTATTCAGATTCATTGCCCAACCGGAAGCAATATCTTCGGAGTACGTATTGACGGAGAAAATAATGACATCGAGTTGATTGTTATATATTTCTTCGATAATTTTTTCGTTGCGGTTTAACGATCCGATTTCATATACCGAAAAAAACAAAGCTGGAAGAAAAACCACCAGCAGGAGGATAATCCCGATCTTTCTGTTCTTCATCATAAGGCTCAATTTAAGGGTAAATATAACAAGAAACCCGGAATACTTCACAGCATTCCGGGTCCAAACCCCAACAAGCCGATAAATCAAAATTTTATTTACTGTCTTTTCAGGTAAGCCTTGTATAGATTTATCGTCCATACTTGATCATACCTTAGGGAATTCCCCTCTAATCCATCAACACATTTCCTTTCCCAACAGCGTTTTCTTCATTTCTACTTTATCGGCTGAAATTAGCCTCCATCATTAAATCACCTATGTATTTACCCTTATATTTAATTTGAATTGTTAAACATCCAAATCAAATCTGTATTTCAAAAATAATATTCACTCAACAGGTATCCTATATCCGAATAATGATATTAATTTCCAAAACCAAGGAATTTAGCTCACCATTTTATATGACAAAAGTCATGTTTTCGTGTTTATATAGAAATAAAAGACTATTAATAAATTGTTTAGATAAGCACATTTTTCCAGAGAAAATTATCCAATATCGTTTAATTTTGTATCGCTAACTTTAAAAACTATTGATTCTAATGAATATAGAAGATGTTGCCAAAAACAGATATTCATGCCGGAAGTATAAATCGGACGCTATCGATGAAACCATGCTTACCAAAGTATTGAATACTTTCAGGATTGCTCCCTCGGCAGTTAATTTTCAGCCATGGCACCTGATTATCATAAAATCGGAAATGAACAAAGCAAAAGTATATGAAGCCTATCCGCGCGAGTGGATAAAAACGGCTCCCATGTTTATTATTGCCTGCGGAGATAAAACTGTTTCATGGAAACGTGGTGACGGTAAGGATTACCTGGATGTGGATATTGCCATAGCTGTCGATCATATGATGCTTCAGGCAACAGAACTGGGGCTTGCCACTTGCTGGGTTTGTAATTTTAATGCATCCGTGTTAAAACAAAATTTTAATATCCCGGGGAATATAGAACCTGTGGCTATTATCCCAATTGGATATCCGGCAGATTCAGGCGATCCAAACAGGTACGATACCAAACGTAAATCCCTTAAAGAATTTGTTCATTGGGAAACATTTGAAAATAAGAAATGACAAATTTGTCATTTCTTATTTTCGTCGAGCTTTTTAATCGTATCGCGTAAAAATGCTTCAAAATCCTTGGCAAATTCCTTACGTTTTAAGGCAAACTCAACCGTTGTCTTCAAAAAATCCATTTTATTGCCAATATCATAGCGTTTGCCCTCGATTGTGGTGGCTATAATGCCATCTTCCTTCAAAAGAAGACGGAGAGCATCTGTCAGTTGAATTTCATTTCCTTTTCCGCGGGGAGTTTTCTCAATTGCTTTAAAGATCTCGGGTGTGAGGATATATCTTCCGGCAATAGCAAGGTTTGAAGGGGCTTGTTTCCGGTCCGGCTTTTCCACCAAATCGTTTAATTGCATTTCCTTGTCGCTTATTCTTTCCCCTCCGGCAATACCATAACGTGATACTTTTTCCCAGGGAACAGTCTCAACCGCAATAATGGTTTGACGATGTTGTTCATAGGAATCAATTAATTGCTGTGTAACCGGTATAACCGAATCAATGATGGTGTCACCAAGAAGCACTGCAAAAGGTTCATTACTACAATGAAATCTGGCATGATAAATAGCATCTCCTAATCCGTTTAATTCTTTCTGGCGGATAAAATGAATATTTGCCATATCCTCAATATGCCGGATCTGCGTATATAAAGCTTCATCCTCTTTTTCCTGTATGCGCGATTCGAGCTCATAGTTTCTATCGAAATGATCTTCAATGGAACGCTTTCCTTTCCCGGAAATAATCAGAATATCCTCAATCCCTGAATCAACGCATTCCTGTACTACATATTGAATGGTAGGAGTATCGATAATAGGTAGCATCTCTTTAGGGGATGCTTTGGTGGCAGGCAAAAATCTTGTTCCAAATCCGGCTGCCGGAATAACTGCTTTCTTTATCATATTACATTATAATAGGTTTAATCACTCGCGCATTA
This sequence comes from Bacteroidales bacterium, assembly GCA_036514375.1. Taxonomy (GTDB): domain Bacteria; phylum Bacteroidota; class Bacteroidia; order Bacteroidales; family JAAUTT01; genus JAAUTT01. The sequence continues at coordinate 3,726 of DATBXH010000031.1, forward strand.
ATTTTTCGAAGATTGATAATGAGTTTATGAAGCATCTCGTCATCTTCGTACATACCGATGATAGCACCGCCCGAACCTGAAAATTTGGCTGAAGCGCCACAGCAACGTGCTGTATTAACCAGTTCCATGTTGCTTTCGGAAATGTTCATAATCTTGCATCGCAGATCAAAATTATGATTTATAAGTTTGTTCAACGTCTCATAGTCCTTGTTGTGTATTGCTGTTCGCCCTTGTTCAGCTACAGATGCAAGTTCAGCCAGGGTATCATGGACTAATTGATCGCCTTTATCATATTTTTCGCGGATATTATTTAAAACCGTACCCGAAACTTTACCAAGTTCTATCTTATAAGCAAGATATAATTTGGGGAGTAGCTTCGGATCAATGGTTTCGTACTTTCCAAATCCATTCGCCAGCAAATGTTCTTTTTCAAAATCCATGTACACACATCCTTCGTAAACCTGAATCACACGATCCTGCAAGCCTGCATTGATGCCAAGTTCTTCTGTCTCTGCCTTCAGTATCAACGTTGGTAAAATATGCTGAGGAATTTCCACTTCGTAAAATTTCATCAAAGCACGCATGGAAGCAGTAACAATAGCGCTCGAACCTGCTAAACCTACCTGCCGGGGAATAGATGAACGATACCGGATGGTAAAATTTTTATTGGAAATGCGAATACGATTAGTTTCGCAATATTCCAGAAATTTCTTAATCGCCGCCTTGATAAGTCGTGTACCTCCATAATATCCTGTCAACTTAACGGAATCAGCCAAATGGTGGATATTACGAAATGTATTCAAATCCACCTCAGTTTCTTCGATTTTGAGCTCAGGCGTTTCATAGAGTGATACGGAAGCACCAAAATTCCTGATAATGATAGAAACTGTTTTACCGAAATATCCATCCGATGGATTTCCTAACAAACCTGCACGTGCAAATGCTCTGGATTCAATAATCATGGATTCGTATTTAGAACTTTAAAACCGGTTAAATTTATCAGAATATTTTGACTTGTTCAAGAGCAAGATCTTAAAACGATAATTTTCCAATGATTTACATTTATAATAATTTCAATCTTATTTAAATAACCGTTTTACTAAATCAGGACGGTTCATTTTAACAAGCTGTCTCCTGATCTCATTCCTGTTCTCAGGTTTATAATAAAAGAAAAAGCGTTGCTGATCTTTTTTATCTTCCGGATGACGGGCAGAGAAGATTGGTTTCATAGTATACGGATCGACTCCGGTAAAGAATACAGCCGAAGAAAGAGTCATGGGAGTTGGTGTAAAATCCTGAACCTGTTCCGGAAAAATCCCCATATTTTTTAGTTCTGCTGCCAATTCAGCCATATCACAAGGCGCTGATCCGGGATGACTTGAAATAAGGTATGGAATAACCTGCTGTTTCATTCCCGCCTTTCTGCATACCGCCTCAAAATCAGCCTTTAATTTCCGGAACATGTCAAAGGACGGCTTTCTCATTAATTTCAACACATGCGGAGCATTGTGTTCCGGAGCCACTTTTAACCTTCCGGAGACATGTTTTTGCACCAGTAAACGAAAATATTCACGGGCTTCCTTTTCCAATTCCTGATTATGAAGTCCGTAAAACAAATCATATCGGATACCACTGCCTATGTAAATATTCCGGATGCCTGGTAATCCGGAAACTTTCTGATACAATTCAGTGAGTGGTTTGTGGGAGGCATTAAGATTTTTGCAAACTGACGGATAAATACACGATGTTCTGCGACATTTAGCACAAATTCTTTTATCCTTCCCTTCCATCCTGTACATATTGGCAGACGGTCCGCCAAGATCCGTAAGATTTCCATGAAAACCAGGAGTTTCGGACACTTTTTGAACTTCTTCCAGGATAGACAATTCAGAACGACTTAATATATGTTTTCCCTGATGGGCAGATATGGTGCAGAAACTACATCCTCCAAAACATCCACGATGAATATTCACCGAGTCCCGAATCATTTCGTACGCAGGTATAGATCCTTTATCATGGTAACGCGGATGAGGCATTCTTGTATAAGGCAAAGAATACGGAGCGTCAATTTCTTCCTGGGAATAATCCGAAAAGGGTGGGTTTATAACAACTACCTTTTGTTCGACAGGCTCCGTTAATCTGGCTGCATCGCTTCGATTCGATTCTTCCTCAATTATTTTGAAGTTTCGGGCAAAATTTAACTTGTCGGCCTTACACTTTTCATACGAAAGTAAGGAAATCGACCTGGGAAAAGTGTCTTCTGTTAATTTTACCTGATTCGAAATAACAAAGGCTGTTTGGGGAATGTCCCTCAACATGTCAATTTTTTCACCGGAAATTAGCCGTTCAACAATAACTTTAAGAGGTTTCTCTCCCATTCCGTAAACAAGCAGATCAGCGCCACTATCAATTAGCACGGAAGGTTTAAGGGAATCAGACCAATAATCATAGTGTGTCAGTCGACGTAGCGATGCTTCAATTCCACCTATTATAATAGGTATATCAGGGTATAGTTTTTTAAGAATTTTAGTATAAACCGTGACAGCGTAATCCGGTCTGGCCCCTGCCCTGCCACCTGGAGTAAAAGCATCATCGGAACGCAGGCGTCGATTAGCAGTGTAATGATTGATCATGGAATCCATATTACCTGCCGTTACAGCAAAGAATAACCTGGGTATTCCAAACTTTTTAAAATCGCGAAGATCATCCTGCCAATTGGGTTGAGGCACTATTGCTATTTTTAGGCCGAGATACTCTAACCAGCGAGAAACAATAGCAGCACCAAAAGAAGGATGATCGACATAAGCATCGCCGGTAAAGAGAACTACGTCGACCTCAGTCCATTTACGGAGTCTCATTTCTTTTACGGAGGTTGGAAACCAGTCCGTCAGGCTATACTTATAATTTG
>DATBXH010000032.1:0-3039 GCA_036514375.1 Bacteroidales bacterium
AGAACATGCCAAGCCTAATTGCAATAGCAGTCAGCTTTTCAAAGGTGTTCTTGATGATAAATCCACCGGTGCGTTTACAGGAAGGATTTTAGTCGACCGGGATGCTCAGAAAACAAATGCTTATCAGAAAAACAGCAGTATTTTACTTACAGATGATGTAAAAATGAATTCAAAACCACAACTTGAGATTTATGCTGATGATGTGAAGTGCGGACATGGGGGAACTGTAGGGCAGCTGGATGAAGAAGCCATGTTTTATTTACGTACTCGTGGCATTGGAGAACGAGAATCACGTTTGATGTTGATGTATGCCTTTGCTAATGAGATTCTAAGCGAAATTAAGATAGTACCTTTAAAGGAACGTATGAGCGATTTGATCGAAAAGCGTTTACGTGGTGAACTATCGCGTTGTAATAATTGTGCTATGAATTGTGGATAATATTAATAAATTAATTATAAATCAAACATTTCCAAGCGTGAGTTTTGATGTTGATAAAATAAGACGGGATTTTCCTATACTTTCGCAGAAAGTCTACAATAAACCATTGGTTTATTTTGATAATGGGGCTACGACGCAGAAGCCGCAAGTAGTTATTGATACAATCAATAAATTGAATGCTGAGCAAAATAGTTCTATACACAGAGGAGTGCATTATCTTAGCGAGCAAATGACCGAGCAATACGAAGAAGCTCGCAGGATTGTACAAAATTTCATCAATGCAGAACATTCCCAGGAGGTCATATTTACGTCCGGTACTACAGGGTCTATTAATGCAGTAGCCTTTTCTTTTGGCGAAAGATATATGCGACCTGATGATGAGATAATTGTTTCCGGAATGGAGCATCACTCAAACATAGTTCCATGGCAGATGATGTGCGACCGTAAAAATGCCAAACTGAGGGTAATTCCTTTTGCCGAGGAAGGAGAGCTGATGCTTGATGAGTATAAGAAGTTACTTAATAACAAAACACGTCTTGTAGCCGTAAATCAGGTATCTAATTCGTTAGGAACAATTAATCCTATTAAAGAGATTATTAATCTTGCTCATAATGCAGGTGCAAGGGTTTTGATTGATGGGGCTCAGGGAATTCAACATGGCCATACTGATGTAAGAGATCTTGATTGCGACTTTTATGCTTTTTCAGGACACAAAATCTACGGTCCAACAGGAATCGGCATTTTATATGGCAAAGAAAAATTGCTATACGATATGCCTCCATATCAGGGAGGTGGTGATATGGTTGAATGCGTCTCATTCGAAAAAACTTCATATAATGATTTGCCATTCAAGTTTGAAGCAGGAACTTCAAATTTTGTTGGAGGAATTGGACTTGGTACGGCAATTAACTATGTTAAGAGTATCGGATTAGAGAATATTACCATATACGAACGTCAGTTACTTGAATATGCAACTGATAAGCTATCTGACATAGAAGGGCTTCGCATTTTTGGGAGAGCTAAGAATAAAATTTCAATTATATCGTTTCTTGTCGGCGATATTCATCCTTACGATATGGGCATGATCCTTGATAAAATGGGTATTGCAGTGCGTACCGGAACCCATTGCACCCAACCTGTCATGGATAAATATAAGATTGAAGGTACAATCCGTGCTTCCATGGCTTTTTACAATACTTTTGAGGAGATTGACAGGTTGTGTGAGGCCGTGATTAAGGCAAAACAGATGCTGGAATAATCAATCCTTTAATTTGTTACTTTTGCCGGATTGAAAAATTGATTTAGATGACACTTGACGAGAAACAGGAAGAAATTATAGCCGAATTCGAACAATTTGGTGATTGGATGGAAAAGTATAATTATCTGATTGAAATAAGTAGGGACCTTGAACCACTTGATATAAAGTTTAAAACTTCAGACAACCTTATCCACGGCTGTCAGTCGCGCGTATGGCTTGTAGCCGATGTTCAGGATGAAAAGCTGGTTTTTAAAGCGGATAGTGATGCAATAATTACGAAAGGTATCATTGCTTTATTAATTAGAGTTTTATCAGGGCGAAGACCAGAAGAGGTAATGAATGCTGATTTATACTTTATTGATCAAATAGGGCTTCGGCAAAATCTTTCCCCAACGAGGTCCAATGGCCTGCTTTCTATGGTTAAACAGATGAAAATGTATGCATTAGCCTATCATACGAAATTATCAAAACAGAATTAGTTTTGCGATTGAAGAGTATCTCTGAAATTTAAAGAACATCCTTTTTAAAGGATTGTTTTTACAAGAAAAATAGGCACCAAAGAGGTGAAAAGGAAAAAATAATGATGGCAACAGACGATTTACTTCATATAGAAACCGAAGTCGTGCAGGTACTTAAGAATACCTATGACCCGGAGATCCCGGTTAATATATACGATTTAGGTCTTATCTACAAAATTGATGTAGATGATCATAACCAGGTGGAAATTACTATGACGCTCACTGCTCCTAACTGTCCAATGGCAGATGAGCTCTTAGTGGAAATCAAAGAAAAAGTGGAAGCCATTGAAGGTGTGAAGGCTACTGCTATTAATTTAACATTCGATCCTCCGTGGGATAAAAATATGATGTCTGAGGAGGCTTTACTTGAGTTGGGGTTACTTTGATTCCATCAGTTTTTAAATAGTTTCTCATGACAAATGCCGGCCTAACGTTAAAGATCCGTGAGGAAGCCATCAGGTTGGGTTTTTTGGAATGTGGTTTTTCAAAAGTGCGCCCTTTAAAAGAGCACGAAGCAAAATATCAGGATTGGCTTCAAAAGGAGTATCATGCTACCATGAATTATATGGCAAGGAATGCTGACAAACGTATTGATCCAGCTTTGCTTGTAGATGGTGCAAAAACAGTTATTTCACTTCTTTATAATTATTATTCCCATCAAAAATTAGAAGGGTCTTCTCTAAAAATTGCTAAATATGCTTATGGCAAGGATTATCACGAGGTAATCAAAGATAAGCTTAAACTTTTGGATCAATTTATTAGCAATCTGACCGGTGAAGTTTTTCAGCGTTGTTTTGTGGATTCTGCCCCCGTTTTGGAAAGAG
>DATBXH010000033.1:0-3097 GCA_036514375.1 Bacteroidales bacterium
TTTGTTCCATCTCGCGCACTGCCTCTATCATGTTGTGTCTTCCCTCGGTAGTCACTACATTGCCGCTCAGCAAATCCTCGCTAATGTCGGCAGCCTGTAACAGCCCATTGCTGATAGGATACAACGATCCCTTGTATCCCAAAGGAGCATCAAAGTCAGAAAACTCGAGCATGCTTTCTTTTATATTGAATTCCGCAAATAATTTTCGAAGTTCCTGGAATGTCAATACTGCATCAACCTGTCCATCCGTACCAACATAACGTAATGCTTCCGTTTTAGTAGCAATACAAGGGCCTATATATACCACACGGGTATTGCTTCCATACTTTTTATGTATAATTTTAGAAGAAGCAATCATAGGCGATACAATTGGCGCTAAGTTTTCGATTAATTCAGGATGAAATTTCTCGATATAATAAAAAACAGCCGGACAGGTAGAACTGACATAATTCTTGCCACGGCTGTTCTCAAACAAATCAGCATATTTCTTCGCTACCAGATCTACCCCTAAGGAAATTTCGTTTACATAAGTAAATCCCAGGCGACGTATCATTTCCACAAACTTCCGGTAATCCGAAATATCCGTAAATTCTCCTGAAATACTTAGAGCTACCACTGCCGCTATTTTTTCGCCGGAACTTAACAAAGATTTCACTTCATCGACCGAACTTTGATAAACAATAGCCTCCGGATAGCAAGCTGTTACGCAATTTCCACAAGCTATACATCTATTTTCAAGAACTTCCGGAAGTTCCTGCTTGATATCAACTTTAATTGCCTGAACCGGGCATATCCTTACGCAAGCATAGCATTTTCTACATTTTCCAGCAACTATTTCAATGAGTGCCATAATAAGTCTTTTCTACAGGAAAAATTTCTCTGCCTTTACATCAAATGTACAAAGCAATTTTGGAAAATGTATCTTTGTACGATAAATCTTTAATGAGCTATAAACGAAAAACTTGCATTTTCAGGCACCATCTTAATTTCTTATGAAATGAAACTCCTCAAACTGTCTAAAATTATGAAGGATAATCAATTCAAAGATTTATCTTTGTAAAAGGAAAGTAAGCTAAAAACTATTTTCAACAAGCTCTTAATCAGGGATGCAATAAATTGCCGAAAATTGGTTAATTTACCTTACTTTTAAATCAGGAATTAATTTGGGCATTCTAAACAGTTAATTTATAATGAATTTACCGGAAAAAACGATAGAACGACTCAGTCAGTACCGTCGAACTTTGCTTAATTGCCAGGCCAATGGCCAAACGCATATTTTTTCACATGACCTTGCCGCTCTACTTAACATAACCGCAGTTCAAGTCCGGCGGGATATTATGTTCCTGGGTTATACAAGTGTTCAGCGCAAAGGTTATGATATAGCTGACCTGGTAAGCGTCATAGGTACACTTCTGGACCATAACGAAGTACTAAATGCTGCCGTGGTGGGTATGGGCCATCTTGGCACGGCCATCACTACTTACTTTCGTGGCAAACGAGCAAAACTGGATATTGTAGCAACTTTTGATATTGATCAAAATAAAATAGGGCAAATTATCGCAGGCGTCAAGTGTTACTCAAAACAACAATTAGACGAAGTTATTAAAGACTTGAACATTTCGATAGGAGTAATTACGGTGCCACCGGAAAATGCTGCCGATGTTGCAGATAAACTTGTTAAAGCAGGGGTAAAAGGTATACTCAATTTTACGACTGTACCACTTAATGTGTCTAACAATGTTTATCTTGAAGAATTTGACATGATCACATCACTCGAAAAAGTGGCTTACTACGTAAAGAAACAAAAAGATAAATGATGATGTATCACCCACAGAAATATGCCGTGCCTGATAAACGGATGCAACCATTTATCGATGCTGGTGAAATATGGGAATTTTTACATCAAGCCAAAACTGAAAAAGCAAGGGTCCGGGATATAATAAGCAAATCGCTGGATAAAAACAGGTTAACCCTCGAAGAAACGGCATCACTGGTTCAGACCACTGACCCTGATCTTATTGAAGAAATAAAAGCAGGCGCCCGGGATCTGAAACAACGTATATATGGAGAACGCATCGTTCTATTTGCACCGCTTTATATTGGCAATTTGTGCATAAACAATTGTGCATATTGTGGTTTCAGGTCCGGCAATTCAAATCAAAAGAGAAGCACTCTTACCAACGATGAACTTATCGAACAGGTTGTCAAACTTGAGGACAGCGGACAAAAACGCCTCATTCTTGTCTATGGCGAACATCCCAGGTATAATGCAGAGTTTATTGCAGAAACCGTACGAACTGTTTATTCGGTTAGAAGTAAAAATGGGGAAATCCGTCGCGTCAATATCAATGCTGCACCATTGGATATTGACGGTTTCAGAACGGTACGTGATGCTAAAATTGGTACCTACCAGATATTTCAGGAAACTTACCACGAGGAAACCTATAAAAAAGTGCACCTAGGCGGAGCAAAACGAGATTTCACATGGCGGCTTACAGCTCTGGACCGTGCACAGGAAGCCGGGATAGATGATGTCGGGATTGGCGCCTTAATCGGCCTGTACGATTGGAGGTTTGAAGTACTTGGATTGATACGGCATGTTAATCATTTTGAAGCCGTGTATAACGTCGGGCCACATACAATTTCATTCCCCCGCATTCAAAACGCCTCAAGCTTTGAAATAGATAAAACCTACCTAACCAGCGATACGGATTTCACTAAGCTGATAGCTATCCTTCGCCTGGCAGTTCCGTATACAGGGATGATATTAACAGCCCGGGAGCCGGCTGCCATTCGTGATGAAATTCTTCAATTTGGGATATCTCAGATCGATGGCGGTACAAAACTGGAAATTAAAGGATATACTGACAGCAAAGAAGAACAGGATTTGGAAAAAGAACAATTCCGTATAAACGATAATCGCCCCTTAAACGAGATTATGGATGAATTGATATCCAGGGAAATGATTCCTTCTTTCTGTACATCTTGCTATCGACTTGGCAGAACCGGAGAGCATTTTATGGAATTCTCGGTTCCCGGTTTTATAAAAAAATTCTGCCAACCAAATGCGATACTCACGCTGGCAGAATATCTCGAA